>NZ_JBVAYV010000012.1:0-89854 GCF_055412805.1 Pseudarthrobacter kochi | reverse complement strand
GAAGTAATCACGAGATCAACAGCATCAGCCTTGAACTCATCAGAAAACGTGGGACGGGAAGACATGGGAACAATCCTTTCAAAGACTGTCTCACATCAGTAGTACACCTCAGTAGGTCATGGGTCAGCCCTTAGCTTGAACGTTTTCCTCGTTGAACAGGACGAGGTGTTGTCCTTCTCGATGCACTGGACTGGCGTACTTGATGCCCACGCCGCCAAATGCTCGTTTCAGGTCGTGTACGAGGTCCGGCAACCAAAGGGCTCTTCGGGAGCGCCGGCAGCACACCGGATGCCCCTGTTCTCGTTACTTGTGAATCACTCCACACCCCGACCTGGTCCGGCACTCGACGGAAAGTCGGACGACTGGTGGTGACCGCACAGACCGTGTTCCTGTTTCGGCGCGAGAAGGACCTAGAAAGCTACCTGGAGAGACATCTATTTCTTCCCGGGCAGGGCCTGTTGGTCATCGGAAGACAGGTAAAGAGGGGACGACAGGTTAGGAGGGGAAAACAGGTAAGGACGGTCGGAGCGCAAATCGATCTGCTCGCGATCGACTCGACTGGTGTCATCTACATCATCGAACTGAAATTGGGCAAAGCCGGCCCATCCATCATCGCCCAGATTCTCCGCTATCGCCGCGCGATCAAGCAGCTGAACAGGCAGAAGATCATTCGTGCCGTGGCTGACGGTGCTCTTAGGATGGACTTGGTGAAGGCCTTCCAGCGGCGTTTCGGGCATCCGCTGCCAGAGAAAGTGAACGAATCTCAGGTGCTCGTCATCATTGCAGCGTCTATCCACCAGGAAACCGCCGACTCCATCCTGGAGCTGCTGGATACGGTTTGTTCGATCGCAACATTCCGTTACGTCGTCCAGCCAGGCGCGGTCAGCCTCATCCCGTGCTGTCGTAATGATCACGACGTGGCGGAAGGCTCGCATTTGGCGACGAGGCCGTCGATGCCTCCCAATCACAGCCTAGCGACGCGGGGTCAGTCAACCATTCGGGTGCCCGTTGACGGAAACACCCGACGGTTCTGGTTGAGCCACGCTCAGGACTTCACGCCCGTCGTGACCTTCAGATTCATCTACCGGCGCTACGAGGACTGGGTCCACGCGCAAACGGACGAAGGCGTTCGCCGCCGTCAGGAAGGACTATTTGGCCGGGATCTGTCTGCGATCGTCGCCGAGTCCAATGAGTGGACCCGCGTCTTCGTCGCTCCTTGTAGAGACATGGCTGTCGACGACACGGTCATGGCGCCACCGTCTGTCCGGACGTACCGCGCCCAAGGATACTCTCGAAGGGCATACCAGCGGAACCCATCGACCGGGCATCGGAACTAACGACGGTCACGCCATCGCTCCCTCTTGCCTCGTTGGTCCTTATCGAGCTGTTTTTGCGTCGAGGTCAAGGTCGGGGAGGCCATAGCCCGTTTGGCTGACCCGGGGCGCGGCGAGTTGAACGTGGGCATCATGGCCCACGCGGGCTAACGGCGATTAGCAGGAGCAAAAAACCAAGCCCTTAGAGCGAAACGGGGCTGAGCCCTCCAGCAATCGGTGATGACCTCTTTCACGAACTCGTGCTCCCAGTCCGTAGGCCGGTGGATCTGTCGCCGAAAGGATCCGCACCTTGCAGGTGATTCCGATGGGCACAACGCTCGTGACATCCTCACTGGCGGTATCAGGGGCCCTTGAGGGTTTGATTGACACTTTGTCAACTAAACCTTCAGCAGTCCCGTCCAGCTACGTGTGGCTGGTCACCGCTCCGAAAGTTTGTGCTCGTAAGTTTCGACCTTGCGGGCGGAGTCCATAGCGGCCATGAGTCGGCGCGCGTTCGGTGGTGAACTGAGCAGGTAGCTTGTTTCCACCAAAGCGTCGTACTCCGCTTTCGACATCAGGACCGCGGACCCATGCTTTGAAGTAATCTCCACCGCGGTACGGTCAAGGTTGACCTGCTCGATGAGGCGGGCAATACTGCGTCGGGCGTCGATTGCGGTGATGGCCATCCCTGCCTCCTTGGTTGTACGAGCCATGCTAGTACCGGGCCGTTAGTGCCAAGGTCCTCCCGAACAAGATGCCCCTGGTTGGCCACAAGCAGGCCCTGCTTTGCAAGGGGTCTCCTCCTATTCGGCGTCCAGAATCGACGTTCGGCCGAATCTCATCCCTCAAGCCTAGAGGTCCAACATCATTTGACCAGCGGGGGATTCAAGTCCGAGCCCTGACGGTATAGCCAGGCCAAGGGTATTGGAAATGTTTGTGTAAAGGTCGACCTCGGCGCCAAGGGTCCGAAGTGTGATCATGAGACTATAGGGCACCTCCAACGCGCATCGGTCTGTTCGACGGTGCAACTTCCACCATCCCGTCAAGGGGACGACGGCAATCTCGTCTACATCGAGAAGTTTGTATGCGGCCCCGCGCCACATATCACTGCGAAGCGAGCCGCGGTCGCGATTGTTGGCACCGGCGACCCAGCCCGACCCCGCGGAAAACATTTGGGCTCCAGATTTGTCGTCGTCATCGTCCGACTCGGCAATGTCTCTGTGGAACTCGTCACTGCTTTGCGTACCGGACTTGATGAGGAATTGCAGACCGTGAGACGGATACGTCGAATGGTGGTTTGCCCCCCGCTTGCCAGGATTGGGTTCAACGAAGTAGGAAAGCGTCACTCGAAGTTCGACAGGGCTGCTTCCCAGTTGCTCGATGATCTCCTTGGACCAGGGGAGTTTGTAGAACTTCACGTCGCCCAGTTTTGGGTCGCGCTGGCCGTCGAAGGGCTTCAATTGGTCCTGAACGACCATCGTGACGTCCGATGCCTCGCTGTTAAGGAGATGCCCTTCATGCGGAACGCCCCAGCCGTAGGTGCGCAGGATCGTCCTGTCGAACACTCCCTTACTCAGTGCGGTTCCATTCCTGGGGCCATGAATGCCGGCTGCCATGTGATCGGTCCACTCGGCCCGATGGACCATCAAACCCCGGACAGTTTCAGGGCGGTAGTCGGGGTACCGAGCATGGATCATGGCAGCGAGTCGCGCCGCCTGCGCAGTGCCCGCACTGGTGGCATAGGTAGAAGTCAGTGGGGCAGCGCTGTCGGTGGAAGTCGTTATCACGGAAACGGCCGAGGGATGGTCGAGATCACCGCTGGGTGAGCGAAGCAGATTTCCACCCTCGAGAACGATATCCGGAACGGCACCGTGATTCTTATTCGCCGCCACGCCTGTGCGCGAATATGGAGATAGACCACCCTTGGCTGAAAGGGGCTGCCACCCCTCGTAGTGCCCGGTTCCCGGTATCTCGTCGAGGTCGGTATAGGCGCCAACCCGCAATACATTCCACGCCTGAGACGGGTCCTCTGCCACCTTGGTCAGGTTCGTTGAGGGGAAGCCTGAAGGTAGTCTCAGAGCCTCGAAATCCTCACCACGAACATTTCCGATGGACACACAGAAAAGCCGTTGAGCGCCTGGTTCCGGTCGGCCGACTTTGACCTTTTCCGAGCCAATCTCTACCAAGCAGCCCATGGCGAGTGCATCCAGAGCTGTAGACCAAGTAGTGGGCAGGGCCAAGCCGTGTTCCCTGTCACTACGGTTTGTCATTGTCTGGGCGATTAAGAACACGCGCGTATTCCGGGGTCGCCTTATTTCGGCTTCAGCGACGGCGTTAACCATCAGGAGGCCCGGCGTGCGATGGCTCTCGTGGACGTCGCTTTTTCCACGAAGGACCCGGACGGCTTCTATACCGTGTGTTAGTTCCAGACGTTGTCCGGCGCCTCTGTCGAGATGGTTCCTGAGGTCACCAAACAGGGCCACTCCCGCCATTTGAGTTCCGTGGCGACTGAACATGTCGTCCCCAGGGTTACCGTCAAGGACGCTCCATGCTCTGCCTCGCAGAGAAGCTGAAAGAAGTGGGTGACTAGCTTTCAGCCCGTTGTCCAGGATAGTGACCACAGGGGAATCACCGGGAGCAGCATCCACGAGACTGACGAAATCCTGGACCCACTCCTCGACAAAGTCCTGGCCCAACATTTCGAGTTCTTCCATGAAGCTGGGCTTACGAATCTCGACCGGCATCGCGCGCGTGTTGAGGAGCATTTCCACGCTTTGTTTGGTTCCGGTGACAACGCACGATATGTAGTCACCGACCTGCAGGACCGGATGCTCGACTGTCAGGTTGAGCTGCTCGCTGTATTGATCCAAGAGCGGGAACGACGATGTCTCCGACTCATCGTCGTCGTGGTACCAAAGTTCCCAAAGAGTTTCCTGATCCTCGGACGGAAGATCTGAATCATCGCGCCAGAGATCCGTCAGGGTGACTGGTTCAAATGCCCCAACGTTTGCTACGAGGGCCTGATAACGAGGGTTTCCTCCCGGAGTGTTTTCGACGAATGACGCGATATCGGAACTAAGCTTTGTCAACTGTTCGTTTGTCACCCACAGAACGGCCCGCTCTGTAGTAGCCGGACGCTCGGCGCCGTCCGGTTCTAGGCCACCGCTGCGCTCGGACGCGGAGTGAAACTGCAGGAGTTCCGTTCTCTCCTGCAGCGCCGCCAGTTGAAGGTGGTGTACGTCATCAAACGAGACAGCCACAGCTGAGAAGCCGTCCGCGCGAAGTTCGACTGGCACCTTTGAGCGCGCATGAATGGCTGCGTTTTGGGCGCTGGCCAAAGATTGGTTCAGTTGCTTAGCGTGAGCGAGGCGACCTATCCCGTGGTCAAAGTACTCGGGACTGAAGCTCGGGGGCTTGGGAGGGCGCTTCCTGTCCGTAGCCTTTTGCGAGGGTATGGAGATGTGATCTAGCGGAAGGTGCGGGAAATGGTCAGTCAATGCCTGGCTTTCTTCTCGCAACCAAAGAACTGAGTAGAAGTGAAGTCTCGATGTTTGAACTGCCGCTCAAAATAGCGTCCTTGGCCGCACGTTCGGCGGCTTTGACCAGATCCGAGTGGGATAGGTCGTGTGCTTCCCCCGATACCCGGTCCCAGTTGACCCGCGTGGAATCCATCGACGCAAGACGACGTTGGATCACAGAGACTGACTCTTCTCTTCCTGGAAGCGCGTAGCTGACTACAGCGTCGAAGCGGCGAAATAGAGCGGGATCCAACAGACTCATATGGTTGGTAGCCGCGATTAGTACGCTCTCGGACGGGGCTTCATCCAGGAACAGGAGGAATGAATTTAGTATTCGTCTAGTTTCACCGATGTCGTTCGTCGCTCCGCGATCACTGCCGAGAGCATCGAATTCGTCAAAGAGATATACGGCACGACGTCGAGCGACCTCGTCGAATATAAGTCGGAGCTTAGACGCGCTTTCGCCTAAGAATCTACTCATGACCCCGTCGAGCCTGATAGTCATGAGGGGCAGTGAAAGTTCGTTTGCCAGGGCTGCAGCCGTCATGCTCTTGCCGGTGCCGGGCAATCCTGTCAACAGCAGACGATGGGCCGGCACGAAGCCGTGGCGGAGCAGTTGATCGCGTTGGCGTTGTTCGTGGATGACTCGGTTTAGCGTGGCCGAGATTTCGTCACTGAGCACCATCTTTGAAAGACCGGAGTCTGGGTAAGATATGGCCAGAAGCTCGCTAAGCTCGCCGCGAGGGCTGCCAATCGGTGTTGGCTGTCCGCGGTGAACCTGCTCCGATCTGGATTTGTCGATCAGTTCTCTTAGTTCTAACGCAACTTTTGAATGCCCTCGCCGTGCAGACTGGGCGGCAAGTTGAAGTGCGACGCTGTAGAACAAATCCTCGTCTCCGGAGGCATGTGCGCGGAGGAGCGCCTTTACTTGATCGCTTGGCCCTGACATCTTGCCTCCTTCCACTCGAAGTTCGATTCCCGATGGGACAGCTAAACGTTTCTACTCTTAATCTCGCTATCTTCTCATGTCCGGCGTTGACACTGGCTCAGGCGTGCCCCGCGCTCGAGGGAATTTGGGAAGGGTGAAAGTGTCCTCAGCTATGTCCTGGGGGCCGTTGGATGATGCCGTACACCCTGCTCCGGGCGATCCTGGATTTCCCTCCGGGGGCTCAAGTCCCCTCCGCGCTCAGTCCCGCCTAAAGATGAGCTGTTCGACCTGCTCGGGTTCAACGCCGAGTTCGACTGCCCATTCCGCCACACATTCGGTGTATCGGCGGTAGCTACTGGTGCTGTGCCAGGTAAGCCAGATGGGGCCTATCTCTTGGCAGTGGTTCTTGAACCATGCAGCGACGATGCTGTCCATGATCGGAGTCGTGGCCACCCGGTCTGAAGCCTTAGTAGCGAAGCTGATGAACTTAGTCGCGAAGGCCGGTCCCCACTGAGCGAAGAACTTCCTTTCGGCTCGTCGTTTGTCTACAACGTGCTCAAACGCAGCAGTCCCGCCATCGGCCATCGCGATCTGAGAGAGGGTGTGCAGTTCGACCGCGAAGTTCTTTCCCTTTTCAGGGTCCGTGTTCAGACGGATCACCCGCTCAGCCCGGTACGGGCCGAAGCCGGCCCTAGCGTACCCCCAGAGGTAGCTGGCAATGTATGCGTCGAGCGCTGTATCCCGGTCATGGACGAGCTTGAACGTCTCCAGGACGCCAGCGCGGTCAATGGGATTCGGAAGAGCTTCCAAAATGCTGCTGTTGCCGAGGTACCTTTGCCAGTTCTTCTTCTCCCACTCAAAGGCCTCCTGCGGCGGACGGCTCTTGGCGTCCCACTTCTGGAATCTTCTTCGCAGGTCATCGGGTACAGCTGGCATGATGTATCTCCCCCAGGTAGATGGTCCACTTACCTTCGCATATGCCACCCGGGTTTCCGGTTAGTGGATATGAGGGGTGCAGACATAGGCGCCGGCACTGTGCCACGGACGTAGCTGAAAGACCGCGATTGACCGGTGCCCTACTCATTTGCTGATAGACATGAGGCTGGGTGTCCGTGCGCGCGGCGATTTTCAAGGAGTTTTCATGTCCAAAAGCATGTTCGAGGTCTACTTGAACGAGGTGACCGACGAAGCTCTGAGGGCGAAGTTGAAGGCCGAATACGAGCGCACCACGAAGAAGTTCGGGCTCGTCTTTGAAAGGCACTCTCCCGAAGGCATTCGGATGCCCCAGGCCCAGGTGCGTCGCGGTCGCACCGTCATCCGCGAAGCCGACGGCACATTCCACAAAGTCCGTGCCATCAGCGGCGACGCAGTGACTCTTTTAGACGAGCACGGGAACGTGACCGAAGAAAAGCACGCGAACGTGACTCCCGCCAGGCAATTCGGCGAAGTGGTATTTCCCGGCCTGGAGACAGTGGGTTCCATACGCACCGGCAACCCTGAGGATCCTGCCCATGTGGTGATCAACGGAGAGAACTTCCATGCCCTCGAAATGCTTGGATACACCCACCCTGAATCGGTGGATCTGATCTATATCGACCCCCCGTACAACACAGGCAACAAGACGTGGCAGTACAACGACCACTATGTCGCCGAGCAGGACACCTTCCGACACTCGAAGTGGCTGAGCTTCATGGAACGCCGGCTGACGCTGGCCAAGAAGCTCCTTAAGCCCGCTGGCGTCGTCATCGTGGCCATCGGCGACGATGAGCACCACCGGTTGCGGATGCTTATGGACGAGATCTTCGGTGAGAAGAACTTCATCATGAACGTCGCGTGGCAAGGCGGTGTCTCTGCACTTGCCAAACACCATGGCGGCGGTTTGGACTACATGCTTGTTTATGGACTAAATGCTGAGCTGATTCCCCAGTTCCGTGACCCCAAGCCCTTTGCTCCCGAGATGCTTGCAGTAGTGCGCGACGCACTATCCACTGAGGACACGGTTGATGAAGCACAGGTAAAGCTGAAGAAATTCATCAAATCAAAAGCTAAAGAAATCGCTCCCGGATTGGCTATTTTCAGCAAGGTAGATGGCAACGGGGACATCTACCTTGAAGGAGACTTGGCCAACTCTCTTCCAAGACCAAACCTCCGATACCCGATCACCAACCCAGAAACTGGCCGTACATACGAGCCACCGAAAAACGGATGGGAAATCGGTCCAGAACGAATGGCCGATCTAATCGCGCGCAAGAGGATCATCTTCGGGACCCGCAACGTTCCAGCTCGTAAGAAACTACTCGTTGAACACATGGATGCACTACCCGCTCCGTCATTTTACAAAGACCGTCGTTCGGCTTCCCAACGACTACGACGGATTTTAGGGTCGGACAGATTTCCGAATTCCAAGGACCCAGACGTTCTGATCCGTTGGATTCGGCTCGCGGCCCCCAGAGATGCTGTGATCCTGGACTTCTTCGGAGGCTCAGGCACCACAGCTGAGGCCGTCATCCGGCTCAACGCCGAGGATCAAGGCACGCGGCAGTGCATCCTGGTCACCAACAACGAACTGTCAGCCAAAGACGACGCTGCGCTGCGCAAGGCTGGACATCAGCCAGGTTCCGCCGAGTACGAGGCCCAGGGCGTGTTCCATAACGTCACCAAGCCGCGCATCGAGACAGTCGTGACAGGCGTACGCCAGGACGGCTCTGCCTACTCCGATGGTCTGCCAGCCAACGTGGAGTTCCTTGAGCTCGCCTACCTTGAGGAGAGCCGAGTTCACGCGGCTCTGGAGTACGAACGCCTCGCACCGTTGTTCTGGCTGAAGTCCGGCAATGTGGGCACCGTGGTGCATAGCACCGAGGATTCAGCCTATGAATGGAACGAAGAGTCCTCGATGGCCGTGCTGTTCAACGCCGGGAAAGCAGCCGAACTCGCTGAGGTCCTGGCCACCAAACCAAATCAGGTCAAGCACGTTTTCATCATCACGGACTCTCCCGAACAGGGCGATCTCGCCGGGGAAGCGTTCAGCGACGAGATCACCGTCGAGCCCATCTACGGCTCCTACCTAAATGCCTTCCAGATCAATCGGAGCGATTCGTGAAATTCACGCTAGCCGACTACCAGACCGACGTTGTCGAGGAAACTCTCAACGAAATCAGCATTGCCACCCAACGGCTCCGCTCCAACAGTGAGCGCAAGACTGCGATCGGCATCAGCGCGCCGACCGGTGCGGGTAAGACTGTGATTGCCTCGGCTGTTCTGGAGGGTTTGTTCTTCGGAACGGAGGGCTCCGATCCGTGTCCGGAAACCACCGTCCTGTGGCTGACCGACGACGCGGAACTCAATGAGCAGTCCCGCAAGAAGATCCGGGCGTCTTCAGACCGGATCAACATGAACATGCTCCGGACCGTCGAGGCTGACTTCGACCAGGCTGAGTTCGATCCCGGACTCGTCTATTTCCTGAACGTCCAAAAGCTTGGAACCGGCGCTACGCGCCATATCCAGACCGGTGATGGACGCAGGTATTCATTGTGGGAAACCATCGGCAACACCATCAAGCAGCGCGGCAGCGGCTTCATCGTCTTGGTCGATGAGGCGCACCGGGGAGCAACAGACCGGAGCCGGCCGACGATCCTGCGTCGAATCCTCGACGGAGCCACCATCGAGGTGCCAGGTGGGAACGACACTTTCCGCACGATCGTGAACCCGCCGGCGCCCATCGTGATCGGCCTGTCGGCAACGCCGAAGAAATTCGAGGAGGCCATGCGCGGTGCATCTGGCCGCTCCCTGGTGCAAGTAGTGGCCGATGTACAAAAGGTGCGCGCCTCCGGGCTCATCAAGGAGCGCATCAACGTCAGCTACGCGGTGGACGACCAGCCCAGCGATGACACCCTGATTCGTCAGGCCGTAGCTGACTTGGACCGTTCCGACCGGCAATGGCAGGAGTGGGCCCGCGCCACCGGCGCTTTGTCCTATCCGGTGCCGCTTCTGGCGATCCAGGTTCCTGATCTGACGTCACCGGCGAAGATCGGCGAGATCGTCCAGACACTCACCGACGCCTCCGATGCTTTTGACGATGCAGACTCGGTGGCCCATGCGTTCGGCGAGCACGCACCCATCACGACCACCACCTGGTTGAGCGGTGTAGAGATGCCGCGTGTGGTCCAGTACATTGCTCCGACCTCGATTTCGCAGTCAGGGAACCTGCGTGCAGTGATCTTCAAGCAGGCCCTGACCACCGGCTGGGACTGTCCCCGGGCCGAGGTGATGGTGTCTTTGCGCAACGCGCAGGAACACACTCAGATTGCCCAGCTCATCGGCCGGATGGTGCGAAACCCCTTGGCTAAGAAGATTGAAGAGCCGGAATTCGACGATTTGAATGCAGTGGACCTGTACCTGCCTCACTTCAACAAGGTTGAAGTGGCGATGGTCGTGAAATCCTTCATGGATTCGGCGGACATCGAGGTTCCGGTGCAGTTGAATCCTAAGCGGATGACGCGGAACCCGGAGGTTCCAGCAGCCGTCTGGGATGCCATCGGTGGGCTGACTCGGGAGCAGAAGCCGGTACGCCGGTTCAGCTCGAACGTGAATCGCCTGGTGCGGCTCGGAACCCTGCTGGACAACTCCGACTTCGAGCATCCCGGAGGGTCTTCCTACACCCAGGAATCACGCAACGTCGTCGTGGAAACTCTTGGCTCTGTCTACACCCAGAACAGGGTGGCCATCGACAAGGTTGCTGAGTCACTGCTCGAAGTGAGCTTTGAAATGGCCACCTTCGACCAATACAGCGGTGCCAACACAGGGACCCTTGCCCGCACTGCGGCTACGAGCCAGAAGAACCTGCGTCAGCTTCTCGAAGAAGCCAAGCGCCGGCTGCCCGACGCAGCCGCAGCCTGGTACAGCACGTCTCTCGTCATTGCAGGCGCACTGGCGTGGGATGAAGTGATCGTCCGGACTGTGGCCCTGGCACGGTCCGCCGAGGCCAGGGAAGCACTGGAGGCCCAGTGCGGCGCGCGTGTGGAATCCTGGCGACGTAACACAGCCGGCTCGGTGGCGCGCCTGAAGCCGACGCTACGCGATGAATTTGAAACTATCTTCGCCCGCATCGGTTCGGCACTTATCAGCAACCTCGGTATGCCCGAGACGATTTCGCAAAAGACAGAGATCCTGAACAAGGACACCGGCCTGGTCGAGGAGCTTCCGTTGTATGCGGGCCACCTCTATGCGTTGCCCGAAACCAAGCTGTTCCCCGACACCTTCACCGGATGGGAGGAGAGTGTCCTTGAAGCCGAGCAATCCTCTGGCACGCTGTTGGGCTGGTACCGGAACCCTGTGGGCGGCAGCCACGCCCTGTCTGTGCACTATCTGGATTCAGAGGTGTCCAAGAACCTCTACCCGGACTTCCTGTTCTTTCACGCTGACGGTGAGGGCGGGGTAGCCATCGACCTGGTGGACCCGCACAATCACTCGTTGGCGGACACTGCACCAAAGTGGGCTGCCTTGGCGCGGTACGTCCGAGAGCACGATGGGGATTTCCGCCGAGCTGCGATTGTCATCAAGGACTCTGCGGGAATGCTGGTAGCTATCCAGCTATCCGGCCATACCGATGAAATCCTAGAGAAAAAGTTGGCCGAGGCAACATCCAAGGAAGCCGTCGAACAGCTATTCCGTGAACTTGGCGGAGCATACTAAACAATTGGAAATGATCACTGGAGATGCCCGGCTAGACGTCTTGTCCAGTCGGGCTGTCACCTCCTCCCTTTGACTGGCTGCCACGCGCTGGCCACCGGCAACGCCCGGATCCTCACCCGTCAACGCACCGCCACCCAGCTCGTCGGTCCGCCCCTCGGAAGAATCCTCTTCACCGCTGGGACGATCATTCCGCTGGCACGGGACGGGCTGATTTTCGCGGTCAGCGCCGCACTTGTGGCGGCCCTGAGATGCACTCCGCCATCAGCGACCCGGCCAGCCGGGCGGACACCAGCCCTGCGCGCCGAGATTGCCCACGGCGTAGCCTGGCTCTGGAAAGACCAGCCCCTGCGCACCATGGCGTTCATGACGACAGCGCTCGGCACATTTAGCGGCGCCCTCCTGACGCTGCTCGTCGTCTACGCGGACCGCCAACTGCACACCACAGGTGCCGATATGGCCTCCTCCTGTCCACCTTCGCCGTCGATAGCATCGCCGGAGCACTTTTAGCGCCACGAATAGGGGGTACTATCGGCTTGAACTTAGTCAGAGGAGAGATCCGTGCCCCACTTCTCAGCCCGCCCGGGTGCTACTGTGCAATTCACCGGCCCGAAGAGCGTTGGCGCCGTTGCCGAACTGGTGAGCAGGTATCGACCTCAGGTCAGCCACGTGAGCGCGTCTGCCCTTGGAACATTGAGGTTCTACGACAGCGGTCCCGAACTGCACCTCAAGTTGCAGGATTGGGTAGCTGTCATCGGAGGCGATGTTGCGGTCATACCGCCGTCCATGTTCGAGGAGTCAACAGTGCCGGGGTCAGAGTAACCAGGCACGCTGCCCTAAAAACCGGCAGCGAAGGGTGGGCCCAGAAATGCAGAGGCTGCTTGTAACCTCCCGGGGTGGACGCTCTTGAGCAGCCGCAAAGGGATCGGCCGGCCCAGCGTGGTTGATCCAGCGAAGCTCGTCCACGCTGCATACCTTCGCGACGAGGAGGAGGAGGCCATCTCAGAGATCGTGAAAGCCACGGGTTTCACCCGTTCGCGGCTCTATCGGCACCTGTCGCTCCGACCCCCCGAGACGCTGACCGCCGGATAGCGAAGTAGACTTCCTGCATTATCCAAAGGCGTGCGGTATTTCGTCTTCACATCGGGGGAGTTACATGGCACAGAGAAATGCCGAGCTGTTCGCAGTGACCGTTTACATGTTGGATGGACGCCTAAACGTCAATCGACAGATTCGCGAGTCTTATCGGACCAGGGAAGACTTTGAAATCAGTGAAGTTTCTGTTGCTGGGCGAGAAGGCGTGCTACTCAAGGGCAGTATTCCCAAGGAGCGCACCAACTGGTCGGCGCCCTTAGGCGAGTGGATCGACGACCCCGAGCTGGCGGCCATCGGACAGTCTACTGCTGCTGCCCTACTCCTACTTCCGACAAAGGAAGCATCCAAGAAAACTTGGGCACTTTCTTTTGGTATGGGACTGCACGCACTGGAACAGTCTCGGATCATTAGCGGGCTGGGCCGGAAAATTGCTGTTCGGCAGGCAGATCCTGATCACCTTAAGTCGGTTACCCATTCGCGCTTGGATCAGCGCGCATTAGTCGCCCGCACATCGATTCCTGGAGGCGATGATCTCGCCGCGTATGGGGTCGGAGGAATCGCGGATTTGATTTCGAGAGTAGTTGCATCTGCTGATCTGGATGGAATGCATGCTCGCAGTGTCCGAGGAGATAAGGCCATTGAAATCAGGGGCGCTGACGCCATCAAGCTCCCCCTTGCTCGGGATCCGAAGCTGCTGCTAAAGGACCTGGATGCCATGGAGTCCCTGTTGCTGCTGGACCCGCACACGCGTCTTAGCGAAATCGAACAACTCCAAGCTGTGAAGAAGGCTGATACACGCTGGAACCTCCTCCAGCAAAGCTTGGATTCAGCTCTCGGCACTTCCGGACAAGACGATCTTGGTCTAGCGTGGCCGACCGAAACCGCTGATGCTGCGGTACCGATCAGCCACTTCCGCATCACGGGTGCCCCTCGGGGATTCAACAATGATGATGACCGCGAACCCAGTCTGCAGACTCTTCTCGAGCCACTCGTCGAGCTTCCATCTGGACGTCGTGTCGAGCGCCTCGATTCTATGAAAGTGCAAGCTTTTTCCGACGACGACGATGCCGCGAGCCCCTTGCTTCCGGCAAAACGCTGGATTGTCTTCGAGACATCCCTACCCGGCGATGGCGGGCGATACTGCCTTCACGATGGTCGCTGGTACGAACTCGACCGTCAGTTGAACGACCGACTGACCGATAGAACCCGTTCGATCTTCGAACGGGATTCCCCCTTGCGGTCCCTGCCGACGTGGGCGGAAGGTCATGAGGCCGACTACAACGACGAGATAGCTAAGGCATTGGGGGGAGTCAACCTCGACGCCAAGTTGATTAAGTGCGAATCAAACCGAGACGGCTTTGAAGCCTGCGACGTCCTGACTAGTGAGCAAGTTTTTATTCATGTCAAGAAGGTGGACAGAAGCTCGCCGTTGAGTCATCTCCTCGCGCAGGCGGCGGTGTCAACTCAGACCCTTCTACAAGATGCATCTGCCAGGGAAGCGCTGCGGACACGCGTTGAACAAGCCGGCGGCGACCCCTCATGGGTCCCTGATCGGCCGCGGAAGGTGGTGTTGGTCATGTGTAGAGACCGGGAGATCAACGCAGAAACACTATATGCATTCAGCCGGATGCGGTTAGTGAATCTGGCAGAGGAGTTCCAACTCTGGAACGTGGATCTATCTGTGCAGTGGGTGGCACGAACTGGCTAAGGTCGCAAGATGTCCCTGCCGAACCGATTGCGCGCTCATCAGGGAAATGCGTCACTTCACGTAGCGGGACACAGCGGAGCGGTCTTCACGTCGTGTCCGGACGCGCGGTCTTTATCGAGGGCATGAGGAAGCCTCCGCGCGAATCAAGGACTCAAACGTGGAGGCTCCCGGCTCTCCAAGCTGGGGGAACTGGAGAGCCATAGCTATTCTAATGGCCGGCCCGACGACTTCGGCTGCAGGGAACCGAACGCGCCCGTTTAGCGCCGGGGCGGGCGACCGCGGGTCCTTCCTAATTGCCAGCCAGGAAGGGTGCCATCGAGGAGCTTGATCTTGGTGGGGTCGAGTTCGCCGCGGCGGCGCTTTTGCCGCTGGGTGTGGATCCACACCCCAAGGGTGTGTTCCAGCTCTGAGGCGTAGTTTCGGTGGCGTGGCCAGTCGTTGCCTCCGGCGCGGGAGTCCGCGAGCTGGGCGAGGCGGTCATGCCATCGGACCTCCTCAACGGCCGCCCTGGCGTTCCTGGCTCAGCCCGGAAGTCGTGCGAGGTCGACACAATAAGCTGGCTGCAGGGTGCGGTCGGCTGATTCCCGCCGGCGGTCCGAGAGGCACCCGGCCCATCGAGCGTTCCCGACGGTCCTCTGCGCGGTCATAGGGAGCCTTGCGGGCGCTCTCGCGGATTCGGTTCCGGGATCTAAGGGCGTGAACTCCAGTAGTAGTAGTAGTAGTAGTAGCATTACTACTACTACTACCACTTCGAAGGGCTGCCACCGTGACATTGAGTGCGAAAGACCGTGTGTACGCTGCCGCGGACCAGATCAGTGCCGAGCGCCGGCCGACCGTCTCGACAGTGCGGGCCGCAGCGGGGGCGAGCAATGCCGATGCGACCCGGTATCTGAGGGAGTGGTCCCAGGAGAAGGACGCCGCAGGCGGACAGGTCGCCGCAGCGCCGCCGGCGCTGCGGGAACAGGCCGCCCGACTGGCCGGGGCCTGCTGGGCCGAGGCCTCGGGGCTGGCCGATGCACGCCATGCCGGACTCGAGGCGGCCTGGGTGCAGGAGAAGAAGGACTTGAACTTGGAGATCGCCGAACTCGCGACCGACCTGGACAGAGTGACCGCCGAGAAGGACGCCGCCGCCACGGAGCTCGTCGCCCGGGTCGCGGCCCTGGAAGCCGAGGTTGCTGCGGCGGGGGAGCAGCTGGCCCAGGCGCAGGCAGCGGAGAAGGAAGCTCACCGGGAAGCGTCGGCGGCCGCGGCCCGGCTGGCCGCGGCCGAGGCGCGGGCGGGCACCCTGCAGCAGGCTCACGACGCACTGCTGGAGCGCATCACCCCTGCAGTCGCCGGAGGCTGACTGGGGACGACGACGGGCCGCGTGGCAGGACTGGTCGGTTGGGTGAGGTGATGGCGGCCAGCGTGGTCAGGGCAACGTGATTGTTGGATTGGCTCGTTTGGGAATCTGTTGGACAACGGTCAGGTAGGCGGACCGGGTTCTTGCTGTCTTTCTTCCGTTCCCGGATCGTGTTATAGCCGAGGTGGGCGGCCCCGGGTCCTGCCGGTTTGCCAGCCGGGAAGCGCCTCATCCAGGAGTTTGATCCTCTCCGGGTCCAGATCGCCGCGACGGTGCTTTTGCCGCTGGGCATGCACCCACACCCCGAGGGTATGTTCCCGGCCTGAAGCATAGTCGTGGTGGCGGGGCCAGTCGTTGCCTTCGGCCCTGAAGGTCACAAGCTGGGCCAGCCGGTCACGCCAGCGGGCGTCGTCCTCTGCTGCCCGGGGACCTCCCGCCCACTCGGGAATCTTGGCGAGGCCGCTGCGGTAGACCCGGTGGAGGGTGCCTTCGGCTGCTTCGCGCCGGCGGTCAGAGAGCCACCGGGCCATCGACCGTTCGTCCTTGTCTGCGGAGCGATCACGGGGGAACCGGCCTTCGGCCATAATCCAGGAGACTATCTCTTCCATGCAGCGAAGGCCCGCGGAGGATGGGCCGGCTTTGGTGCCGGCGGCCGCCTGGTGGACGGATTCCAGTTCTGGGTCCTGGCGGCGTGCGATGACCAGGTGGTAACCGACGCTGGCCGGTTCGGCGCGCACCAGCTCAGCGATGCGTTTCCGGCTCAGCCCGAGCCGGTACATCAACACCCATTCCGCGTCGGGAGCGCGCCGCAACTGCCTGTCCATGATGGGTGTCATCCTGTCACGATGCCGGCCCGGAACGGTCCGCCATTGCGGCAATGTCCCGATGCCGACGGGTCGTGACCCTGACACTGACCATGCGGCGCAGCATCCACCCCGTCCGACGGGGCCATCCAAACCCGTCATCGTCAGCCAATCCAGCACCTCGCTGAGACACTCCCTGTCCAACTATTGCCAGTTATTGGAAGTTCTAGGAAGTTCTAGGAAAAATGCAAGAACCTCCTAGAACTCGGTATAACCGAAGCGTTTAATTCGCGAAACCCCTTTGGCCTGGCTCTGGCGTGCCGCCGTGGTTCAGAGCGGGTCGCGAATCTGAGGCGAATGGCTTCGACGTCGTCGTTGCTCCGGTTGAGCTGTCCGTGGCGACAGCCGTGGCTCTGGGAACCGGCACCACGAGCGCAGGCGACATATCAATGGTGGCCGGCACCGCGGGCGCTGACATGGTGGGGGTCGTCTACAAGAGCAGTACCCACCAGGACGTGACAGCAACCGTGTCCCATGGGCAATTCGCATTATGGCTGCCGGGAGATGAACTTCGGAATGCGTCGAGCGACGGCGTCGAGGTCGAAGTGACCTACCAAGACGGAACCAGCGGCACGAGTCGCCGTTGGATGGGGCGGCGACTACGCCACAAAAGTTGAGGGGCACCGCCAGGATTTGATCGCGAAAGTGAGACTTTCCGGCAACAAGCCGGATCTTGAGGTTACTGACCAGAGAGACGAGGACAGGGGCCCGAACACTTGGTTTGCTCGAGAACGGGTGCTTCGCGGCGCTCGACGGCAATCACGGATGGCCGTCATCCGCAGAGGGCGCGGATCGACGGCTATTTTAGGGCCGTGACAGTCAGTCCAACTAGGGACATGATCCCCATGACCATATACATGAAACCCATGAATTTGATCGTCGGAACGTCGGTGAAGGTGAAGCCTTCCGGGGGTATCCCTTTGCTCTCTTTGTACATGCGAGACCACGCACTTGCCGCGCTGTTGATATCCCTGAAGATGCAAAAGCCGAAGGAGAAGATGGAGATTTCAGCGAGTGCCAGAACCACCAGTACCAACCACCCCGGGCCCCTCAGCGCGGCAACGAGGAAGGCGAGAAGAAAAAAGAAAAGGAAGAGCCGCACGAAGGCCTTCGCCGGCTGAGGCATCTCGACGAACAAGCGCTTGATCAGACGGATCGTTCTGATAGCTGCTCCTTTAGCCGAGGATCTAGGATCAGTGCCTTCGGCGCTGTCACTCATGGCAACACCATATGGCAGTCACCGCGCAAGCACTCACCAGGATTGAGCTTTTCACTGAGGGGAGGTCTGCAAGTCGTCACGAATAGCCCTGGCGCGCCGACCACCTCCGCATCGAAGTACCGAGAGTTTGCTGTGGGCACTCAGACCCGCGTCTGGGGATGGAAGACAGCAATCCGCAAGGCGATAGTCGAGGCAGAGGCGATCTGATCGAATGTCCCGGTGAAGGATCTCCCACCGACCACCTCAGCGAACGGCGAGAATTACTCCGTGAGGTCGCTGCCCGGCGGTTGTTCTTGCGTGTGTCTCGACCACATCAAAGCCCGCAGCTACCAGCTCGTCGCAGACATCACTTACCGGCCACTGGTATGCCGGGACGACCGCATGATCGAACTTCTCGAGGACGTGACCGTCGAAGAAGCCGATCATCAGGCCGCCACCAGGGTTGAGTACTCGACTGAACTCCAGGAGAGGAGTGCGTATCGTGGCAGGCTCATGGTGGATCAGTGAGTACCACGCGAGCACTCCACCAATTGCCCCGGTGCTGACATCGAGGGCGTCGAGGCTGCCTGTCCGGAACGGAATGCCGGGGTAGGCAACGCGGGCGTGTTCGATGAATTCGGGAACCAGATCCACTCCGAGTACAGGAATCCAAGCTTCATTGAGAAAATTCGTCCATTGGCCCAGACCGCAGCCGGCGTCGAGTACCGCACCCTCGACGCCATCCGCCCAAGTCGCCACCAGCTGCCGATCTGAAGGGTGCACCTCACCCATCGAAGCAAAGCGTTCGACGTATTCCGCCGCCCTGCTCGAGTAAGCATCGCAAACAACGTTGACCATGCGCTCGAGTCTAGGCAAGGTACGTTGTCTTTGTCGCCGCAGTTGACTACCGTCGTCAGGGCAGACGCCCGGGTTCTCCACCCGATCGAACCTAGAACGTCCCAGGCTCGTTCTCATAGCCCCTTCTCAAATATGATGGAAAGACGAGGCGGAAGGAGCCGGCTATGCCTCCGGTTCCGCGCCGTTGCTCTTCTGCTTGCCGAGCCACTCCTCGCGGTACGCGTCGATTTCCTTCTTTTGCTTCTGGCCCCGCTCTGCTGCCCAGCCGCCAACGAAGTAGATCAGAACCATCGCTGGAGCTAACTGCCAACTGACGAGCACTCCCGTCATGAGGCCGAACAGGACACCGACAGCGACTATAACCAGCCATCGGGAAACCGTTCGTGGTCGGCCGCTGTTGAACATGGCTCACGGTAACACCGACAGGGGCGGCGGCGGGGCCGACAGGGGCCCCTCCCCTTGTGGGGGCAGGAGAAGGCGGCGGCAACCGGACGGAATGCCAGGTGAATGACCCGGCGACTGGATCCCCGCCCAGTAGGGTCGGGGGCGAGGGGCACCTAGCGGCGGATTGTGGAGGCAAGGCAATGGTGGAAGGCATCGTGTTCATGCTGGTGGCGTTGGCGTGGTTCGTCTTCCGTAGGCGTATAGCCGCATATCAGGTGTACTTGATCACGGAAAAGTTCAAAGTCCTTCCCGTCGGGGACAAGGCTGAGCAAGCCCAGGGCATGGAAGGCATAGGCATCCTGTTCTGCTCGCTACTTTTCGGTGCCGGCGCCCTCATAGTGGTGCTCCACATTTTGTTCGACTAGCGGCTCTCTCATAAACGATGGGAAAAGGCATTTCAACCTGTACGCAACGGGAGGCGCTATCACCACCGGGGACAGCGGTGGTGGCCGTTGGGGTCCCTCCCCCTGCCCTTTGCGGAGGGGGTAGAGGGCCGTGTGGTTCGCCTGGTCATCCTCGTTGCCGCCCCGGGGCAGGCTGGAGACTTTGCCCTGCTAAGGCAGGAGCAGAACCGGGCGATTTGGTGACGGCGCCGTTAGGCTCAGCGCATGACAAAGAAGAAGCTCAGCGTTCTTCTCTTTGGTTTGGTCCTGATTGCTGGACTAGCAGTTGGAGGATACTTTCAGCCAAGCTTCATTCCCGTCATGGTGTGGTTGATGTTTGGTGTGGCTGCAGTGGTCCTAGTACTTTTCACGAGAATAGATCGTCGTCGAAAAATGCCTGGTGAGTGACAACACCGTCCGGTTGTCGCTAGGGGGTTCCCTACGTCGTTCTCAACAACGATGGGAAAGCTTTCAACCTTTACGCATCCGGGGGCGCTATCACCACTGGGAGCGGCGGCGGGGCCGTCACGGGCCCTCCCCCTCCCTCCAGGTGGAGGCCGGATCATGCGTCCTTGCCGCCGTCCCGCTTGCGGAACAGCAGTACGAGCACCACGAGCCAGATGATCTGGGAGGTGGTGAGTTCAGGCAGGGCCGCGAGGGTGGCAAGGGCTGTCAGTGTCTCGGTTATCTCTTTGCTCATGGCTTTATCAAGCTCAGCTTTCAGGTGGGGCCGGTGGGACCCGGCCCATGTTGGGCCGTTACCCCTCCTGTGTGCGGCTGGCTCAGATAGTGAGCATTCTTGAAAACGATGGTCAGATGCCAGGGTCAGAAATCTCCGGATCAACTTGGCCGTTCATCCGTTCATCCGTTCATCCGTTCGCGTTCGCGCTTCGCAGCAAAGCCCAAGGGGATCCCAACGGCGAGCATGATGACCGCCGTCAGGGCGGCGCTGGACCAGAATTCCAGCTTCGCGGCACCGGCAACAAGCCCGGCGATCACTCCGGCACCGAAGACCCAGAGGAGCTCGCGTATTATCCGCTTTCTCTGAGCCGCTACGTTGCGGCTGTCATGGTTGGTCATGGCTCAGGGTAAGCCGGAACAATCTGAAGGCAATGGACTACTGGCCGTTCTCAGAAACGGACGGGAGGCGAGGAACACGATTGCCGTCGTTGCGGCGGGCTGTTCAGGGCCTGTCGATTCTTAAAAACGATGGGAAGGCGGGAGACAGCCTTTGCCTGAAACGCGGTCGATGCGCGCTGACGGAACTCTTCCGGCCGCACAAGCCTCAGCGTTACAGGGAAGTTGACCAGAAGATCAGCAGTATTGAGACTGCGGCAAGTGCGAGCACGAGGGTCAGCCCCTTCCCCGAAGGTGAGTATCCGGGATCACGCGCCCACTGCCCCGTGCCCTGGTAGAGGACCACGAAGACGCCTGCCATGCAGGCAATGGCGGCGGTGATTGCCGCCAGCGCAGCCGGACTGAAGCGGCTCGCGACGACCATGGCGAGGACTCCAGTCGCCATGATTATCCAACCCACGACGATACCCGCTTTCATGACCTTTGCGACGGGCTGGCGGGCGGGGATTGCGGGACTGGCTTTGGACTCCATCTGGTCACCCTACACATTCGCATTCTTAAAAACGATCGTTTGCTGAGTGGCAGCATGACGCCCAGCCGCGGCGCGGCTGAACCCCGGAAATTAAGGAAACTTGTATTATCAATTCTCTTCTCATAAACTAATTATCATAACAGTCTTTAGTGTTGAGTAACTGAGAATGGGGAATGGGCATGGCGCTGGTTGGATACATGCGAGTGAGCACGGCTGATCAGAACACGGACGGCCAGCTGGATGCACTGGTAGTGGCGGGGGTTAAAGCTGACGCCCGCCACCTGTTCCAGGATCACGGCGTCAGCGGGGCCAAGGCGGAGCGCCCCGGCCTCACCAAGTGTTTGGAATCCCTGCGGGAAGGCGACACGTTGGTCGTGGCCAAGCTGGACCGCTTGGGGCGGTCCCTGGGGAATCTCGTCCAGCTATTCCAAGAACTTGCAGATCAGGGAGTGGGCGTCCGCGTGCTGGACAACCCCATGCTCAGCACGGACGGCAACAGCGCCCAGGCGAAGCTCATGTTGGGTATCTACGGAGCATTCGCCGAGTACGAACGCGACCTCCTTAGGGAGAGAACCAACATCGGACTCGCAGCGGCGCGAGCACGCGGCCGCAACGGAGGTCGGCCCAAACTTCTGGACAGCGCGAAGGTCACCAGGGCAAAGCAACTGCACGCCGCCGGCGTCATGAGTCCGCAGGAAATCGCGGACGCTGTGGGCGTCTCGGTTGCCACCCTGTACCGCTACCTCTCGAAGTAGTGCGATAACAACAGCGTCCGGTTCGTGCAGGGAAACCCCAGGACCGCAGTCAGTGCTCAGCGTGGGCCGCTGCCAACTTACCCACGGGCGGTTCGTTGGCACGACCGCCTCTGGACACTAGGATTCGGAAAAGCGGTCAGCCGTGGGCCAGGAGGATAAGCATGTCGGTCGCGGTGTTTGGCTTAGTCGGCCTACTTATGGGCTTGTTTTGCTTGGCAATCTCCAACCCGCTGGCCAAACTGGTGACCAACTGGAATCTCTTCCTACCGCAGGATGACCCAAACATTCTGGAGGCCTACAGAAGCAAGAAACGTCGCGAGATACGACTGGTGGCAATGTTATTTCTCGTTCTAGGAGTCGGCTTCATTATCGCGGGACTTGTTGCGTGGAGCCTGGGGGCAGCTTAGCCGCTCTCCTGCTCAGGGCTACCGCTTCGGTCCTGTCAGAACCAATGCCAGACGTCCCTCATGAGCCAAACGAGGAACATGGCGACGGCGAAGGGCGGCAACAAGTACAACACCCAGACACCGCCCATCCGGCGTTTGGTCATGCTTGCCCCCTTCCGCTGCTAATGAGTCTACTCACGGCCGGGATCGCCAGGTCCGGAGCCGTCCGAGCGCCTGCTTGAGCATGTCGGTGACCATGGCCATGGACGGGCTGGAGCTGACTTTATACGGTTACGATTTCGGCCGCGACGAGAGCCGTCTATCGAAAACATATTCACATGTGGACAAGTCTGTGGAGAACATAGGTTCGATAAGTCCCGGGATCCGTTCTAAAATTGAGCCGTGATCAAGGCAGGCTCTCCCGAGGACATGGACCGGATGGTCGCGCGCCTGGACGCCGACAAGGTCCGCCCGATGGATGACAGCTCCCCGATCCGGGACTTCCCGAAGTACGGCCGCCCCCTGGTGTGCGTCAACGGGATCTACGGCAAGGCAGTGGCCTGGTCGAACAGCTACGGCCTGATTGAGTGGCTGGATGCTTCCGGCAATTACCACCTGGGCTGGGCACAGTCAGCGAACATCAAGCGAGCAACGGCAGAGGAATGGAAGGGCGGCAGCGGGCTCTAGGGTGTGCCGAAGATGCATGCGATCGCCGCATTTCGCATATTGGTCCGGGCCTCCTGGCGGTGCTCGGTCGGCCCGCGCAGTTCACAGTCACCCGCAGCAAACGTGACTATCGCGCGCTGCCGTCAGAGCCGCGAAGGTCTTCGTCGGCAGCCTTGGAGCCTTTGGTGGGCCCGCCCCCCGCCCATGTGTTCGCATGCAGGATCAGGACTGGAATAGTCGAAATGGCAAGAGCTTGGAGTGCTGTCGGAAGTCCGCCCAAAACATAGCCGACGACGAAGCCGAGGACGGGGATGACAAATGTCCCCACCCATAGCCTTATCCATCGGTTCCTCATAGAGCCGGCTCTGCCGTGCGGTCAAGGAAGCTCCCCGCCCGCTGGAAGTCCCGGACAAAGTACATCAGCCCGACCACCAAGACAAGCACGCCAGCTGCCATGAACCATGAGAGGAACCCGGCTCCGCGTATGACTTGGGGAATGAATATGAGCGGCATTGCGGGCATCCAGGTGAGCTGTGTGGCGAGATTCTTTCGCAGTTGCACTGCCGCGGCCCGCGAAACGACAAGGTGATCCGGATCAACGGTTGCCTTCCCGAGTATCTGGCGTCGGATGTCCTTTCGCTCTTCGTCCTCCAGTGAGAGTAGGACGTCGACCCTGCCCGTCTCCGCTGCAGGCGCGGTCTTCTTTGCGTTGTAAATCAGGCCGCCGATGGCGGCACCCAGCGCTGCCAGGAAGAATCCGAACACCGAATAGGACGGCCGGTCCGCCAGATCGTTTCCAAATGCCAAAATCCCGAGGACGGTCCCTGCCGCGACAAGAATGATCACCCCTGCCGGGAAATAGAGCGTGTAATAGGTCTTTAGGGCACCGCCGAGGCCCAGGTCTGCAATGCCCTGGGCTCGGCGTGTGGCGGTGGTCCAACGGTCGTCGGACCTGGGTATGAGATCGTCGATTCCGCTCATCGGTTGCTTCCCCCTGGGCGCGAATAAGTGGTGCAAGGGCACGACTGCCTCCGCCAATGCCACTGAACCTGATGCTCAAATCCTGAACTATCTACACCCAGAAGCCAACAGCAAGCTCCATGCCTAAAAACATAGGGGCTGGGCGCACTCCTCCGGAACCAAGCCGGGGGACTGACATGCGACCGTCTGCCGACAGATGATTTCAAGCAAGATGCGAGCCGAATAAGGACTCATAGGCGCATATCCATTTTTCTGGATATGGCTTTATGCATGCGGATAAGGAAAGCGCACTGAACCCGTATTAGTCCGGCTCCGGCCGGCTCCAGTCCGGACTCGCCGGCAGGCAGCCCATGACGACAGAAGCGATCCAACAGGGAACGGGTTGCACGCCAATGGGGACAGCCCAGCTTTGGGCTGTGCCGAGGGCTCCACCTGTCCACAATGGGGCAACCTTCCGGTCACCGCCGGGGAGGGCGGCCCCTGGTCCTTCCGGCCCGCCAACCGGGAACGGCGGCGTCCAGACGTTTGACCTTCTCAGCTTCGAGCTCGCCGCGACGGCGCTTTTGCCGCTGGGCATGCACCCACACGCCGAGAGTGTGTTCCCGCTCAGAATCGCACTTCCTGTGGCGGGGCCAATCGTTGCCTTCGGCACGGAAGTCCACGAGCTGGGCTAGGTTTCGGTCCCATCTGGCTTCCTCGGCCGCTGTCCTGGGGTTCCAGCCCCATCCGGGGACACGGGCAAGGCCCTCGCCGTAGGTCGCGTGAAGAGTGCACTGGGCTGCCTCGCGCCGGCGGTCAGAGAACCACCGCGCCATAGATCGTTCCTCTTTATCCTCGGAGCGGTCACGCGGGAACCGACCTTCGGACGCAACCCAGACGATTATCTGTTGCATGCGGGCAACGGCCACAGGAGAGGGGCTGGTTCCGGTGTCGGTGGCGGCCAGATGTGCCACCTCGAGCTCCGGGTCCCGGCGACGGGCAATGACGAGGTGGTATCCGACAGTAGCGGGCTCGGCCCCAACCAGCTCAGCGATGCGTTTCCGGCTCAGCCCGAGCCGGTACATCAACACCCATTCCGCGTCAGGGGCGCGCCGCAACTGCCTGTCCATGATGGGAGTCATCTTGCCACTACGTTGGCTTGGAGAGGTCCCTCCGAAATATGTATGTACGAAAAAAACGCCTGACAGGGGCCAAGAGGTGGTGCCAGTCACGACTCGCCAGGGCATCTGCGCGGGCTTATGTAAGGAATGTAAAGAATGTAAAGAATGTAAAGCTGTGTAAAGGATGGTCTGTGAAGAATCCGTTCAAACCGACAGCCGACGCCCGGCCTCCACTTACCAGCGGGGCACAGCGGGATACTGCTTACTCATGAGCATGCGTCAGGGTCATGCCCACCAACCGAGTAGTACCATTCCGACCAGCCTTAGCCGTTACATCGATACCTAGTCCGCGTCCGGGCGGCGGTGACTGCCCGTCCATGACGGGTGTCATCCGGCCACGGCGCCGGCTCAAAATGTCTTGTTGGGGGAGCGTTCCGATGCCGCTGGGCGTGAAATGGGCGCCGATTAGATTGTAAAGCCGTCCACCCGGTCCGATAGTGGCATCCAAATGCCCACGTCAGCCTCCGCCGGGGTCACGCCCCTTCAACTTCCGCAGGTATTCGTCCATCGTGAACTCGCCGCGCAGGTACGCGTTGATGTTCTCGACGGTCTCGCGGGTGGGGTGCAACCCGTCCAGGGCCCAGCTGGCCATCGTGTCGATGGTGAGTTCGCGTTTCTGCTCAGGGGTCAGGACACGGACTGTTTGCTCGGGGGCCGTTGCTTTCGGCGCACTGCGTTTGCTGGTATCACCCATGACGACCTCCCTTCTGGTTCTCCTGGTCCTTCAAGTTTATCGACTGAACTGGAGACTGCGGGTCGGCTCAATGGCACTCACCGGGCGACTGAAGCGCTTGGTCGAATCGTTTGCCATGCAATGGGTCTGGCGTCGTGGACGGTTGTCGTGGTGATCCAATGTTTCTCGTTAAGATCCGGACGGAGTGTTTCGTGATGTTTTACGAAGTTCTAGCTGGTTCTAGGAAAAACCGTAGAACCAGCTAGAACTTGGTAGAACTCGGAATACCTGAGGTCGTCACCCCTAAAAACCCAGGGCTGACAATCTGGGTTCGAGCCCCGTGCGCTCCCGTACCGAGACCGTTGGCCTCCGTCCGCTCAGAAGGGGTCCATGGTCCACCTCCGTGACGCGAAGCCCTTGGCCGGTGAGGACCTCACGGAGATGATGAATGCAGCGGACTGAGAGGGGCGAGGCAATGTCTGATGGGGACCGCGAAGCCAGAGCGTCCAGGAAGGAAACCATTCTGCGTATACGGAGGGGAATCCGGACGGCCCAACTTCGGATTACCCTCGACGAGGTCCAGGGACGTCAGACGCCGGAGGCGGTAGTACGACTTGCACAGTTAACGCCCCCTAAGCTGCCGTCACCCTTCGTCACGTTGAGAACGCCGGACGGGAAGCTCCCGACGGATCCGGCGTCACGGAGAGAGATGGCTCTCCACGTGCGCCGTAATATCCTGGCAGCGCAGTTGAGGGTGGCCTTGGACAAGGAACGGGGCCGGGTGACTCCCGAAGCCGTGACGACGCTGGCCCAGATGGAACTTCCATCTCTGAGGTGAAGGATCTTGGCGCCGCCGCCGGGACAATCGCCGCGGGTCATGCGCGTGCATTGGCATCCCGTCGCGGCCGCAATTCCTCGAAACATGCACCAAAAATGCACCACGAAGCTCCTCAGAATGCAGAAAACCCCCGGTTTCCCGGGGGTTTTCACTGGCGGTGACGGTGGGATTTGAACCCATTTCAGAGGTCAAGTGGGTTCAGGGTGTTGTATCAAAAGTCCCGTAAACTTAGCGATCTTGGCCACTTTGCTCACAGGAAAGCAGGTGTGCTCACAGGTACTCCTGCACCAAAATGCACCACGGGTAGTCATTTACGGGCGGGGGCTGCTCGTACCGGATTTTCGATGATCCTGCGTGGAGAACTGGCCAGGGACGGACTCAGGAGTGGCAGCTTCCGGCAATCGGTTGACCAGGGCATGGACTGCCGGCCAAGGCTCCTCACCAGGGTCATGTTCTGGGGCTGCACTTTCAGCCGCTTCCTGGGTCAGCTCTACCACTGCCTCCAGGTCGGGAACCCTTCGACGAAGCGAGAGCCTTCGTACACGCCGCAACCGGGCCGACTGATTGGGACTGCCCCGGCCGGGGCAGTCGGGTGAAATGAGTGACATAGATCCACTCTCCTGGCTCAAGAGCGGACCCTTCTTGGATGCCCCCACGCCGCGTCGATATGCTGTGGCATGCCACCGCCCAATTTTGAATCAGCGTTTGCGCCACACGAAGTTCCGGACCTGACCTGACCGGAGCGCGCGTGACGAACAAGGACCTCGACGCCGAGGTCGCGTAGGTTCCCGAGCACGAGCGCGTCGAGATCTCGCAGCGGAACCTCATCCTGGGGGTCGTGAAGGATTTCTACTTCGCGAAGTATTTCTTCCTGAAGACAAACGCTGTGGACTACGAGGGCGACGACGATCGACCTGACTACGGGGAAACCGGTGGACGGGAAGAAGCCGCCGGGCAGGACCGCGTCCATGCCTCACCTGCTCGAGAGGATAAAGAAGACGCTGGAAGACCTCGACACGGACGCCAGCGCCGAGCTCGAGCTCGAGCTCGTCGAGCACATCAGAAAATCCATGGACCCCCAGAAGCACCTGACTCTGGAGTACGTGCGGTACATGCGCAACAAGTGGGCGGGGCACGCGTCCATGGATCGCAGATTCGACACGTGGGTGCAAGCCAATGACAGCCTGAGCATCCCGGCCGTCGAGGCGGCGCTCGTGCGGATCATGAACGCCTAAGAGGATTTCTCGGACCTGGTGGAGATGAGCGACACCCTCATGGAGAAGACCAAGAAGCCGAAGCAGACGCCGACGATCAACGCGGATGGCCACAAGGCCTGGAAGATGACGGTGGACTGGTCGAGCATCCGCACCTTCGCGCCGCTCCTGAGGGAGAGCAGTCAGAAGGAAGTCGATCCCTTCTTCGAGACGCTCTCGTCGTCGGTGGACTAGTACATCCGCCGACGCCGGGCTGCCCCTATCCGGTTCAGTCTTCGTCGGCTGCGGGTCCGGCAGGGAAGTCGGAGATCGTGACCAGAAACGCGTCGGACACGACGTGCGGGTTGTCGTCATTGCCGATCAGCTCGATGAGGATCGCGTCGTCGCTGCATTCGAGCACCCTGTACTCAGCGCCGACCTTGAACTCGAGCCCCTGGTCATCCGTGCCGTCGGCCCGGACAGCGAAGACCTTGTCCTTCAGCTCGCACGGGACCTTGCGCCTCTTGATCGCGTTCTTCAGCGCGCCGATTCCTCGCTTGCCGCCGGCCTCGGTCGTCCTGCCGATGACGTATCCCGCGCCCAATGTCGTGGCCAGGAGCCCGACCGGGCCGCCTACCTTCTTCGCAAGGGTCGTCATCAATTGATAGTTCCCGAGATTGCCCACTGTCGCCCCTCATCTTTGTGCACGTCAGGCAATTCTATCGGCGTGCATACACTTGGTTCCGGCGGTCAGCACCAGAGGACGGGACCGCGATCCGTCTCACCAGCAGAAAGGGGCAACATGGCACCGAAGATAGGCCCCGAGACGATGCTCGCCGAATGGCTCCTCGTCGAAACAGTCGGCGACGTCCGACGGCGGAGCGAGGATCCGGGCGCGCGGAGCCGCTACGAATTGCTCGGGATCGCGCCGCTCCTGCGCAAGCTCCTCATCGACGGCCGTCCCCTTCTTAACACTGTTCGGGCCGCTCGCCCGGAGGAGCCGACGGAGTTCCGCATCAGGCAGTGGAGCGCTCCGGAGGACGGTCAGCACGGAGAAGATCTGCCGTACCTCCTCCGGCTCGGCGGTCGCGAGCTGATCGGTGGGCCCGATGACCCGGCGCTGCCGAAGCTGAAGCAATTCATCGGCGCGAGGGTGGGCATGGTCCAAGGACGACCGCTGACCGTCCGCGAGGTGGTGAAGTACTATGCCAACGTCGAAGGAGGCGTCCATTTCGGCGTGCCCGAGGAAAACGCCCAGCGCGTCCTGAGCCAGATGGCTCCCGTGCTCCTTGGGCGATCGACCGGCCACATCGAGATCCTCGCCCACCTCGGCGCGATCGTCGTGGACGCGCTGACGCCGCTGTGTGAGTCGATCCTCGCCTCGCCCCTGATCGACACCCGCATGCACCAGCTCAACGACCGCGGCTTCTTCGTCGGCCGTTGGACCGCGGACCACTACGCGCCAGTACGCGAAGACCGGTCAAGGGCGATAGCCGATGTTGGCTCAGTCTTCGTCGGGGTCCGACTGTCGTCAGCGACAGGGACAATGGTGCCGTGAGCGGTTTCAACTTCTTCGAGACAATTCTCGCCGACTTCCCAAAGGCACCAACCAAGGTGTCGTCGCGCACCTTACGGAGCGCCATTGAGGAGGCGCTCATCCATACCTACACGCGGAGCGACCTCGAGACGGTATTGGCCGAGGAGCTTCGGCTGCCATGGCCGGAGACCGAGCAGCAGCCAACCCACGCCGACTCGAAACGTGATGTCATCAAGGCATACACTGCGGGTTGGGGTCTTCCCCGCCTCGTGGCCCTTGCGCGACGCATCGTCGCTGAGCTAGAGGTAACCGGCGGGCTCCTCGCTGATCTGACTGCTCTACTCGCAGAGTACGACCGTGGCGGAGGCGTCGGCACGCCGGCAAAGAACCTGATCTTCGCTGCGAACGGACCCAAGCCTGAGCTTGTGCTGCGCGACGCCGTCAACAACGACATCGAGATCGTCAGCAACGGCGAGTACTGCCTAGTCTACGACCAGCCGATCCCTGCTGATGGCCTGACATTCAGCAATCTGATCGAGTGGTGGAGAGAGCATGAGGGCTTCGAAGACACGATCCCCGCACGGGACGTCGGATGGGATCTGCACAATCGGCTGCGGGCTTCCCTGGGAAACAACAAGGTTGAGCTCCGAGTCTTCGACGCCTACGCGGCCCGCTACAGGGACGGCCAGTTCGACATCCCGGCTCTGATCCCACAGGTCTACCTGCACTTCGACCCCGCAACCCAGTCGGCTCGTCGATCCGCCGGGCAGAGCGGCAGCCCGTTGGCACGGCAGCGGATGGACTTCCTCATCCTGTTCTCCAGCAGACACCGCGTGGTCCTCGAGGTCGACGGGAAGCAGCACTACGCGAACGGCGATACCGCGAGCCCAGCCCTCTACAGCGAGATGGTCTCCGAGGACCGGCGGCTCAGGCTCGCCGGCTACGAGGTCTACCGGTTTGGCGGGGCCGAGTTGATGAGGGACGGTGCAGACAAAATTGTCGCCGAGTTCTTCGACCAGCTCGCCGAGCGCATGCGCTGAGAGGCAATTTGGCGTCCTGAAATCAGTCGGTAGTCGGGACACTCTACGGACATCCCAAACCGCTCGGAATACTGGCGTCTATTGATTTTGCGAACTTTTCGTTCAGGGACCGTGCCGCGACGTTGTCGTCCTAGGTGGCAAGCGCGATGTCTCGCCCGGGCTCCCGGTCTGCTGCCGCGGTGAGCAGTGCCAGCCCCACTCCTCGTCGCTGTGCATCCGGAGCAACCGCGACAACCTGGATGAACATCGGATCCGAGTCCTGCAGTCCGGCAGTCCTGGGGACGAAACGCAAAAGCCGACATGAACGTCATCGATCTCGGCCAGGAGTACCAGCCGCTCTGCGATTGTCGTGGCGTTCTCTCGCACAGATCGATCGGATATCGGCGAACATGCGACTTGTAAATCCTTCATTCGACGGCCGTCGTGCGCAAGCGCGGTTGCCTCCCGAATTGAAACCGCGGAAGACGAAAGAGTTGCCAACCGATTAGCCCACCTGACGAAGTTGGCGTCGTTGCCGAGGCTAAAGGCAGCAGAACCTGGATCAGCCGGAGCGTCTCGGGGAGCGGAGGCCGAACGGTGCGAGAGTCAGTAGTCGTAGTCCATGTACTGACTAATTTCAGCTTCGTATTCCGCGCGCATTTCAGCCTCAAACTCCGCCCGCTGCTCACTTTGTATTGAGAGGTAGTCGTCTTGGGCTTCGCCGTACGCTGACAGAACGTTATAGCCGGCTGAGACCATGTCGTAGGTCTCCTCCAGGGATTTGCTGAGCTGAAGGAAATCTATGAAGTCCTGGGTGTCCGGCAATCCACCCGAGTATCGGAAGGCAAGTCCATTTGGATCGGCCCCCACGAGCCAGTCGAGCGTTCGCATCGTTTCCTCAGGCATTGCCGGTAAATCAAGATGCGTGAAGTGTTCCGCCAATTCCTTAGCAAGTTGTCCGATTCGGTGAGTCCTTATCAGCCTCGCCCTGAGAGCTTCTGGTTCAAGTCTGTCCCCATCATCTCCGTTCAGTCGCCGAAGCCTGGCTGCATATCTGATCTGCACTTTTAGGGACAGTTCGATCGCGTGCCGCCAAAGAGGAATGGCATGAGGATCGCATCATCGATTGGCTGTGCCCTAAAAGAGGCAGCGAGACGTTTGGCGGCTTCAGCGAAACAAAACTGGACGTCAGAATCATCTTGGTATGGGTATCGGACAATCAAGCTCCGCCGGTCGTTTCCCGGGAACACTTTGAAGAGATGTGGGCTATCCGACGATTGGCTGCCTGTCATGGATCGAGAATACTTCCGGAGTCGTCAGGAAGCTGGTCTCTCCTGTGTGTCTTGGGCCAGCTCCCCAGCAGCATGGCCTCGGGCGGTTCCTGTGATGTCTTATTCGCCGGGCCGAACGCTGCCCCCGCCGCACAATCGAGGACATGGCATGGGACCACGAACGGACAGGCTCAGGCCGATATCGCCCGGAGGTCGACGGCGGCCTCAAGAGCGACGTCACCCTGCGCCCGCGCGCGGAGGGCGGTAGCGCTGGTGTCGGAAGCAGTGGCGCTCATCGACGGTCACGCTTCCGGCGCGCCGTGGACCAACCGACGAAGCCTTGCACGATTCGGTTCTCGTGTAATGACTCGCCTTGGGCGGCCGCCGGCGAGGGCTGTGGGATGATGCCGTCGAGCAGCACGAAGACCTCGGGTGGTGCAGCTGTGAGGAACCGCTTCACCTGCTCTTGACTCGCTGGCTCGGCATTGAGCGATTCGAAGAGGATCCGCTCCAGCACGTCCTTGCGGCGCATTTGGCTGTTCAGCAGTTCCTGCTTTTCCTCGGTTCGGTTATTGATCGTCATGCTGCAATCTCCTTGGTGTTGGTGTTGGTGTTGGTGTTGGTGTTGGTGATGGTGTCGTCGGCGGTATGCCACGTGCAGCGGTCGTCGTCACAGGCCGTCAGTTCGCGGTGGTCACGGGCGACCTCGGGCCAGGAGGGCTTTTCCGTGCGGTAGCAGTCAGCCCAGTCGCGTCCACGGGAACCCTTCTCCGCGAGTACGGGGACGGGCGTCGCTCCCGGCGCGATCTGGTGGGTGAACTGCAGAGCGTTGAGTACTGCTTCTTCGGCCTCGCCCGCCCTGCTCTCGGGAACTGACAGGACGAGCTCGTCATGGATGATCGCGCGCAGGCACGGCAGCAGCCACTCAGGGAGCCGCAGCACGCCCTCGGTCATGAGGTCGCGGGCCGTGCCCTGACCCATCGCGGCCGGCGCTTGCGTGTATTCCCGGCCAGGCTGCACGCGCATCCGACGGCCGAAAGCGTTCACGAGGATCTGGCCCCTGGCGTGGTCCCGGACCGCTGACTTGAACGCGGCGAGGCGGGGGAACCGGGCGTCAAGCGTGGCCAGTTGCCGCTGGGCCTCGTCCACTGAGATCCCTGCGTACGCGGCCAGCCCGCTCGCGCCCATCCCATACGACGTCGCGTGCGTAATCGCCTTCGCGTCGCCACGCCGGGGGTGACGGTGGCCCGCGGTGCGGTCCCAACCGCTCTCGCCGAATACCGCCGCAGCCATCTCGTCGTGAAGATCAGTACCCGGTGCGACGGCAGCCACATAGGCCGGGTCCTGGGCATGCATCGCGATCGCACGCGCGTCGACTTGGGACAGGTCGACAGTGATGAGCACCTGGCCCTCGTCGGGAAGGAGCAGTGCCCGCTCGAGCAGGTTGCCACGGTCGCGCTTGCCCTGGACCGTGAGGCCGGGCTTCGTGACCGAGAATCGACCGAACGCCTGCGGCGCGGTCACGCTCGGGTGCACGCGCCCGTCAGGCCCGGTGTGATCGAAGATCGTCTGCGCAGACGAACGTTCCCCATTGAAGGCACGCAGCGTGCTGCACAGCTCGAGCAGCCCCGCGTTGTCTGGATGCTGCGCTTCGATAGCCTCCAGCGAATCTTTGCCGGTCGCGAGGTTCCCCTTCGCAGTTTGAGGCGGCTCGACGCCGAGATCCGAGAAGGCCCGCTTCAGCGCTGCCTTGCCGACTCTCGTGGCCTGCGGCTTCGCTCCATCGAGTGGTAGCCCGTAGGCCTCATGGAGGCGTTGCTTGTGCGCCTGCACACGCTCCACCTGAGCCGCGAGCACCTCCTGAACACGCTCGACATCAACCCGCCAACCGTACTTGGAGATGTGCCCGAGCCGCCACATCACCTGATGCTCCCGCAAGGTGTAGTCGTCGACGATAAGGTGCTTGGACAGCTCGCGCACGAGCTCGACGTCCTGGACGAGATACCGCACGTGGTCGGGGTGATCGAGGGGGATCCTGTCGTAGCCGCCGAACTTGCTGGCGAGAACCTTGAGCATCGACCCGGAGTCGTCGGAGACCTTGCCCTCGCCGAGTACGCGCCGGCACAAGGCATCAAGGTTGTACCGCCGGGCGTCGGCCTTGCCAGACAGTGGCGGGTCGTTCTGCCGTGCCGCGAGCAGCGTGTCCATCACGCGGTTCTCTCGCACGAGGCGAGCCAGATCGAGGCAGTGATAGCGCTCGAGCGCGGGCAGGTCGAATCCGAGCACGTTGTGCCCGACCACGAGGTCGGCATGCTCGATCATCTCGACGACGGATGCAATGTCGGTCGTCGTCGTCACCGGGGTGCTGTCGACGGCCACGCCGGCGAGTCGGACGAAGCCAGGACCGTAGTCCCAAAGACGGTTTGCGTCGGCCGTCTCAAGGTCGAGGAATAGAACGCTCATGATGCACTGCCTCCCAGTTCCGCGATGGTCTTTCCGGTCATCGCGGGCATCGCACGTGCGACCCTCTGCGTGAAGCCCTTGCGGTCGGTGAACTCAATGAGCTCTCCCGGCGCGGTTCCGGCAGCTGGACGCGGCCCGGCAGGAACCGGAACAGGCGACGGAGCGAGTGCTGCGCTCGGCAGCACGGCGACGCCTGCGGGGAGATACTCGACGACGTACGCCTTGGCTCCGCCGTGCACCTTCCCGTCCTCACGGATGCGGATGTCGGCGTACCAGCGGGGGTTCCGGCCATAGAGCATCGAGAGCTTGCGGCCGTCTAGGCCGTCCCACGAAACACCATAGGGCGGCGGAGCATCGGGGTCCGCCTTGGCCTGCGCGAGCACCTCAGAGGCCGCGAATCGTGTGCCCGCCGGGAACTTCAGCTCAACCCAGGCCCAGTGCTCGGCGTTGTCCACCGCCTCGCTGTCGGCACTCTCACGGACCTCGAGCACAGTCGAGAGAAATCCGCGGATGCCGGCGAGGTGGAGGATGCCGCCGATAACCCGCTGCCACTCGCTAAATGACTTGAAACCGAAAGTCTTCGGGGCTTCGGGCTGGTCACGGTCGTACCAGGCCCGGATCATGATCAGGCAAGCGCGCAGCAGCTCACCGCGGCGCTCTGGCACCCACGTGTCGAGGTCGTGCCGGAAATTGTCTCGCGTCTCGAGGTCCGGCCGCTCAGATGAGAGACGGCTCGTGTAGACCCTGCGAATCATGTCGCCGGGGATCTGGATATTGTTGCCGGTACCGAATACCGTCGCGAGGTTCAGCGAGCTGAGGATCTCGGACGCGCCGAGCTTACGTCCCTCGTAGAGTACCGAGGTCAGGAATGCGCTGAGCGAGTTCGAGTCGAGCCGGGACGACCCGTCCTTGTTCTGGACCTCGTCGAGCACGATCGTGTCAGCCCCTGCCCTCAACTTGGCCGTGAGGCGCTTGTCCATCTCCTCATCAGTCGTCGGAGTTGGCTGGATCGGAGCTGGTGTGCCGAACGCCGTACGGTGGATGATCTCAACGCATTCGCCTTTGCCGACGCCGCGCTGCAGGCCGTCGAACAGCAACGCCGGTGCTTTCCTGACGTTCTGCCGGACGATCGGCGTCAGGAGACCCGCAATCGCGTGCGTCTGGTCAGCCTCGGAGGCGAACACCCAGCCATCGGTGCCGCCCGCGCCGTCCATGGCGAAGAGATCGTCCCGGATCAGCGAGGTCGCCTCGGCGATATCGGTGTCGGTGGGATGCTCAGGCACGGCGATACCGTCCACGTCCGGCGTCAGGTCGAGAAACATTCCGCTCCGGGCGTGGAAACCGGGGGCGGTCAGCACAGTCCCGTCACTGAGCACGATGGGGGAGCGGGTGATCCCGGACAGCCGCGGCAGCTGGTCGTAATGGTCGGCGACAAGGTCCACGACCATGTTCGTCAAAACAGCAGGCTCAGGGCCGCGGGGCGTTTCGGTGAACGGGCGCACCGCCTCGAGCAGTTCGCGCCGGAGGCAGTTCTGGCCGAGCGATTCGATCCTCATCGCGCCGATCGGGCCATCCTTGCCATCTCCGCGCCGAAGGCGGACCAGTTCGTTCGACCGATGGAAGACGTGGACGCCGCCGCGACGCGTGTTGAGCGCATCGACCAGGTCGAGCACGACCTGGAGCATGTCCCTTCCGACATTGACCGGAATACGACTGTCCGAACCTTCCTTCTTGGCCTCCGTCGCCTTCGCGCGGCGTTCTGCCGAGAGCTGCGCCCGCATCGACGCCTGCCGGCGCATATCGAGGTCTGCAGGCTTGGGCTTCGCGTTTGTGACCCACGAATGCAGCATGTTGCGACGAGCGGCGTCATCGGCCAGGCGGGCGAGCAGGTCGTCGACGCCGTCCTTGCCAGCGCCCGGGAGACGTGCGAACTTCACGCTGGTCGCGCCGTAGGCCTCGCACGCCTTGCCGAGCGCAGTCGCACCGTCGAAGACGGCGATCTTGGTGGCCGCGTCAGCATCCGGGACGATAACGACCTTGTGGCCCTGAACCAGGGACAGGTAAGGGGTCGGGGCGCTCGGGATGTCCTCACCGTCGCCGGCGACCAACCATGACCAGATGCCAGTGATCCTGTAGATCGACCAGCTGTCCGGGGCCCAGGCGAGGGCAGCAAGCGCCTGCTTGACGCCCTCGACGATGAGGACGACCTCAGGGTTAGCGACCGCGCGCAGCACCGGGAGCTTCGGCGGGTTGTTGTTCTTGCCGGGCGAGACGTACTTGAGAAGGCGGCCGTCGGCTGCAATTACGCTGCCGCGGGAGGGCTTCACCTGCCCGGTCTCGGAGCCGTCCGGCTGCACCATTGGGTACACGAGAGCCGGGAACACAGCGACACCGTCGACGTCGGCAATCCACTGCGCCCACTCGGGCAGCTCACCACGGCAGGAGGCCGAGTGGACACCCTGACCGGCGGCCACTGATGCCGGGATCGCGCTCTTGGCGAGCTCATCGGCATGTTGGGGGACGAGACTCGCGTAAGCGGCGAGCGAGGTGGATTCGGCTGGATTGCCGTTGCGCGAAGGCATGTTTTCGGGGAGGATGGTTTCCAAGGAAGTCTCGTTTCCTTCATGGCCCCGTGCAGTTCACAGCTGCTGCGGGGCCCTTTACGTCTGGTAGTACCGCGTGCTACGCCGCGGTCTTGAGCTCGTTGCGTTCGTGCAAACGGGCGCTGCCGACAAAGAGGGCGTGCAGTTGATGGAACTGGTCGTCAGAAAGCGGCGGAGCTTCGGCGGCGATGTGCTTGGCCCATTCCTTCAGCGACGTTGTTTCCGCTTCCCGGGCCGCGACGGGGCGCATCAGGCGGCCGCCAGCAGTTGAGCAAGATCGTCCCTGAGACTGGGGCCCATGCGGGGCCAGGCCGAGACCAGTCGGGATGCGGCCGCGGCAAGGCTGTCGAAGTCCTCTGCCTCGGGCTCGATGGGTGCGGAAGACGCTTCTCCAATCGGAGCCGCCAAGAGCGGCAGGTCGCTCTCGCGAACTTTGAAGGCAGTGCCGACGCGCACTGCGGGAAGCAGTCCAGCGTTGATGAGGTTCAGGTTCGTTCGCCTCGACCCGTAGCCCATCTCAGAAAGCTCGCGAAGGGCGAACAGGCGCTCAGGTTTCGTGCGTTCGGGCGCAGCGGGCAGACGCGCAGGCTGGGTGCGGTCGCTCCGAATGAAGGAGGTGGGCATGAGGACCTCTCGGATAGGTCCCTTGCGTCCGTCGTCCGGGGTTGAAGATCGCTGCCGCACTGGAAGAGTCAGTGTGTGGACTGCGGCATCGCTGCGATCTGTCTTGCTCCAAGGCTACACGATTTGCTGCGATATTGGCAACTGCGCCGTGTATTCTGATCATATCGCAGCATAGGTACTTGAAGATGAGGAGGATTGACATGACGGACACGCCGGGAGCGACGTTTGCTCGACGTCTGCGGGACGAGCGTAGAGCGGCGGGGATCACTCAAGGAGAGCTTGCCAGGAGGCTCTCCGAGCTGCTCGAGGTGCCCATCGACGCCACGACGGTGACCAAGATCGAGAAGGGGGATCGAGCTGTCCGGCTTGATGAGGCGGTGTTCGCGGCCCGCGTCCTCAATGTACCGCTGGCCGCGTTGGTGAGCGAAGAAACCCCCGCGGAGGCTCGTCTCAACCGGTTGCGCCTAGAACTCGGGCAGCAGCAGGGTCGTGAAGCCGCGGCTGAAGCCGAGCTGCGTCAGGCAATGGGAGCGGTGGCTTCGATCGAGCGGGAAATCGAGCAGTTGGAGAGCTCCGATGAAGAACCTCGGTGAGCAGGTGAGCATCCCTCTCTGCTGCTCGCCACCGTGCTCACCGGCTGTTTTCCGCGGGGAAGAGCTAGTTTCTGATCGTTGGTGAGTAGGTGAGCGGTTTCGGCGCCATTGCCGGAACATGTGTGTGTGGGTCACGTGCGCAGAAAATAGCGCACACACCCCGCCGTGCGTAGACCTCTACTTCTTGGTCTCCTGCTCACCATGACTCTGTTCTCCGCGGAACCCTACGGATTTCAGAGGTGAGCAAGGGCATTGTCGCTGCTCACCGCTTGCTCACCCGCTCACCAAGATGAGTCCAGCACCGCTAGCACCTCGCGGCCAAGAGGGTGGATTGAACGGGCGAGACTGATTCGCCTCCGATGCCGCCTTTGCCGACGCCGACAGCTGCTCCTGGGCATGGTTACGCCCATTCGCGACGGACCGAGCAACTCCTGCCTGTGGGGGAGTGCGCTTGCGCTTCGCGGTGCACTGACTGCCCGGTCGTGCGTCCCGGCCCCAACTCGTCAACGCCCTGTCGACGGGACAGGCTGCGGACCCATGCTACTTCCAGGTGAATTGCACGCGGTCGCGGTTGATCCCCCTCCGGCCCTTCCAGTCATGGGCGACTGTATGAATCCTGGGCACCACCAGCAGACGGATGACTTGGCGCTTGTGAACCAGGGAGAACTCAGCCCAGCGCGCCTCGACGTCGTCCGCTCCGGCGAGTTCAATGATCAGCGGGTCCGTAGCAGCCAGCGAGTTCAGCCGCTTCTGGGCCGCCTCGATCTTGGGAGCGACTCTGCTCTCCTGGTCGAACAGCGCGCTGAGGTTCCTGCGTTTCTCCGCTTCCGTACGAACCTCCTCGAGCCATTCGCGGTGGTGCCGGATTTCCTCCAGCAATGCGGCGCGTTCTTCGTCGATGCCGCCGTTCTCCTGGCCAACACGGGCGAGAAAGTCCGGGCGCTGGATGCGTGCCATCACGACTTCGGTGACGAGCAGGTCCAGATGATCCTCCTTCATCGCGACATGGAACCCGGTCTTGCCGGGCGCGCCCTGACAGATGTAGGTGTTGTAATGCTGCTGGGGGAGCCGCTCGCCCGTCTCCTTGTCGTTCCCCGGCCGACCGGCATTCTGCTTCCCGATGCGTGTTCCCGCCCCGCATACGCCGCAGACGGCGATGCCGCCGAGCAGGTGCTTCGCTGGCCAACTGTTGATCTTCTGCTTCGACCGTCCGGCCATGACGGCCTGCATCCGGTGCCACTCATCCGGTTCGATCAGCGGCGGCCAGACTGTCTGGATGTCTTCGAGAACCTTCCCCTGGTGCTGCCGCAGGCCTGCATATGCCGGCATCGTCAACATCTGCTTGACCGCTGGCGGCGTCCAGCCCAGGACGCTCCGGCGTTCCGTGTACGAGGGACGTCTCGGCGGGATGCCCCTCGCGTTGAAGTCCTTCGCGACCGCGTAGTACGTCTCGCCCGCGAGCACTCGTCTGGCTGCTTCGCGCACGATCGGACCGTGCTCAGGATGCTCGACCACCTCGACGAGCTGCCGCGTCACCTGGTCGTAGACGCGTTCGTAGCCGAAGATGTGCTTGCCATGCGGACGGCCCTTCATCGCGTTGGCACGCACGTCGCGCCGCAGCCGCTCGCTCGTCTTGTCGCTTTCGTACTCGGCATCTGACGCATCTTCGCGCAGGCTGCGACGGTCACGCGCGTTAGTAGGGTCGTAAGTGCGGTTATGCGTCATCACCCAGATCTGCACGCGGCGGTCGGCACAGAGTTCGATCAGATCGATCCACTCACCGGTCCTGCGGGAGCCCCGGCTCGACTCCCAGATCCCGAGTACATCGGCGTCGAAGTTTCCGTCTTCGAGATCGGCCATGAGCTCGGCGAACCCCTCGCGGGCCTTCCTCGCGTACCGGCTCGCGCTGCGGTCGGTATCTCGGTATGGACTGGGATGCAGCGTCCAGCCCTTCTGCTGGGCACCTGCGGCCATCTCATCGTGCTGCTGCGACGGGCTCTTGCCGACCCCAGACTTGTCGAAGGACACGCGGAGGTACTCGCGGAGAGTCAGGTTGGTGGGCGCCATGCATCAACAGTACACACCTCGAACTCTGTGATTCTCCGGCGAAAGTTACGGGTGGGTGTCGCAGCCCGGCGACGTTCAGACCGGCCGGTGTTCCGGTCGAACCAACTGGGATCAGAGAGGCTGGCGGTGGTGCCCTTCCCGGGACTGAAAGCGCTCGGGGGACCGAGCGATTCAGTGAGAAGGCGCCCCACGCGTCGCTCAGGGACAGGACCTCGACGACTTGGTGCCAAACAGGGTCCAGAAAGAACGAGAACCGGCCCTGGACCGACGGAAGTGGGTGGACCGGTCTTGGTGAAGTGAACATGGCTGCCGCAGGAACTCATCGGAATCGGTCACGCAACCAGAGTCATGCCCCTCAGGCGGTCCAGCTGCCCCGTGTCCTGGAGAAGAATTCCTCACGTGTACACGATTCGACGCAGAATTCTGTGGCCTTTGCCCTGACAGCGTTGTCGTTGGACACGATGACCCACGTCCATCCGAAGAGTTGGTTGGCTGTTTCCCGCATCCCGTCCAGAGCGCAGGCGACAAGAATCGGGTCCGCAGCGCCTTTGTTCGCATAGAGGTTCACGAGCGAAGTATCGTCCTCAGGCACGGTGGCCATGATTGTCTGAAGAAATTTCAGAACGCTCGCTGTGGTCGGTTACTCGGCCTCCTTGAGCACCTCGGCGTCAGCGTATCCGTCGGCATCGTGGAGCACCTCGGACGGGATCCGGCAGCGCGCATGGAAGAACTCAGTTGTTCGCTGTATCGGCGACAAGTGCGAGAGCACGTTGTTATCTATGAGGTACATCTCCTCGTTCATCGGAGCGCTGCCTTCAGTTCGCCGAGGTCACTGGGGCCGATCCGGTTCAGGCAGACGACCCGGCAGAATTCTCGCGTGGGGAGCCGCCGCTCATCGACGGCACGGAGCATTCGTATGGTTAGCTCGCGGCCGCTGTACTTCTTTATAGCGTTGACGGGTTTCGGCTGGCGCGTCGGTTTCGTCTTGTTCCGGGCACGAAACTCCTCTTCGAGCTCGCGCAGGTACCCCGTTGCGGTCAAGGGGGTGAGCCTGCCGAGGCGCATCGCCCTGACCGCCAGAGCACTCGGGGTCACCTTGAACAAGTCGGCTGCGGACTTTACATCGTCGAGGGCTGCGAGAGTTAGTCCTGTCAGTTCGCCTGAAGGCATGAGGATCTCGCCCACGATGTCGTACTCGCGGCCAGCGTCAGAGGCGGTGCTGTTGGCGTCGTAGCTGACGGGCGCGAAGATCCCGCGTGCAACAAGCACAGCCATCAAAACGAGAGTGAAGATCTGCCGGCCGGCCGGTTCCTGAAAGTCGTCGTGGTCCCCGCCTGTCAGGAAGATGTAGGGCACTTTCGAGTCGCGCACGGTCATGCCGCTGAAGTGGACCTCGATGAGCTGGGGCATGAAGCCTCGTACGCTTCGGGATACGAGCACCTGGTTGGCCGCGAGTCGTTCGATGATCAGCTCCAGCGCGGTTTCTTTCTTGCGTGCCTGACGGATCGCATCACGGTCGAGGCCGAGCGCATTAGTCAGTGCCTCGGCGTCTTCCTGCACGCTCGGGCGGGGCTTCTTGAGCAGCCCAACAATCTTGTTCTTTACCAGCGAGGAGTCGTGCTTCCGCGCAAATTCCTGTTTGCGTAGAAGGTCCTTGACGATCAGTTCCACATCGCGCAGCTTCACGGTCGTCCTCGTGTTCACGGTGAACGTGTCGGGCGCAACACCTTGCAGGAGCTTTGTCGTTTTGGTCCGCAGTTGCGCTTTGATGACGGACGGGGGAGCGAAGAACAGCGGGTGCGGGACCTCCGCTTTCCGGGCAAGCGTCAAGAGCTCGGAGTATTGGATCTTCGATGTCTCGAGAGCGTGGATGTACGGTGCCCTCCCGTTCACCACAGAGTTCGCCAGGAGATCAACGAACACCGACCGATCAATCGGCACCGACTCTCCCGCAATGATCACATGCACTGTGAAGCCCCCAAACTTCAGTTCCTATTCGATAGATCAGTCCTTGGTCTATGCCTCCGAAATGTACACCGTGGGAATCGTAAATGTGGACCTACACGCCAAGCCTGAGTTTGGCCGCCACCAGAAACTCAGATCGGCGGTCAAAACTCGTCCAGGTAGTCGGGTACGGGCTCCTTGATTTTGTCCAGAACGATTTGTCGGGCTTCTGCTTCGGCTCGGCGAAGTTCGTCATTCGTTTCGGACTCCAGGGCACGTTCGAGTGCGGCTAGTGCCGATTGGAGCTCGGGCGACCCCGCGTCGTTTCCGCTCCAAAAGTGTGGAGTGAGATGCTGTGAAACCCGGTTCAAAGTGTTCTTGCGGATATCTTCTCTGAAGGTGCGGGCATGCTCGGTGAGCCGTCGCGCCAGCTCGATGTGATGGGCTGCCCACGCGTTCAGGGAGGCCAGAATTCCGAGGAGGTTTTCGAGTTGCTCCTCGCCGAGGTTGCCCACGGCAGCGCACAGCTCGTCTGTGACGTCTCGAGTAAGCCGGTCTCCTGTCACTTTGGTCAGTGCTGATGCGACCTGTCCGGGATCGTCGCTTTCGCACCCGTCGAGGATCCAGGCTGCGACCTCGTGGGGCTTCCCGGACAAGGCGGTGCGGAGGCCGTGATCCCCGGTGCTTCGCAGAAGATGGCGGAGGGAATGGATCCCGGTCATTCCGTCAAGGACCAGCCGCGGATGCGTCGTTGCGATGTCTGTGATCGGCTTCTCGGCCTCCCATGTCCCGACCTGGATGGTACCCAGAAGGTCGAGTACCGCAGCCGCTTGGTCATGGGTGAGGTTCCTGTACCAGTCCCTGGCAGCGCCGCCTGAGGAAATGCGGAGGATGTCATAGATGGTGTTGTCCGTTGCCTTCCCGGCGATCAGGGCCTTGGAAACGGTGATTGGATCCTCGACGAACTGCAAAGCTGTTAGGAATGCCTGCCGAACGCGCTCCGAAGGGTCCTCCACTCCAGCGGTGATCGCCTCAGTGTAGGGGGATCCTAGGTTCGCCCAGGCGAAGAATCCGGCAGCGCGTCCGATAGCCCACCGGACACCTTCACGTTGGGCTGCTGTCCCGGCAACGATCTGGTCGACCAGGGTCTTGTCGGAGGACTGGAGGCAGTCCAAGAGGATTGGTAGACCGGCATCAAGGGGGCCGTCGGAGAGATCAACGATTGCCGCGACGACGTCCGGTAAGCGTTCAGCATGCTGTTTGGCGGCGAGCTGCAGAAGGGTGATGATCTGGTGATTGGGTGTGCTTTCTGACGTGAGGAGGGCTTCCCGCAGTTCCGCGTCAAGTCGGTCTACGCTTGCTTTCGCATCGGCATGCGGGCCCCAGAGCGACTTGGTAAGTCGGAGGAGTCTCTGGTGGGATCGACGCTCGTGCGCTTCAATCCGACGACTGAATTCGGCCTCACTTTCCTCGGAGTGTTTCGATCCGGCAGCCACTTTCTCAACACACTCGCTAAGCGTTGGCGCATCTTTCCCTCGCTGAGGGTCAACGACGATCAACCGTCCGCCGCCGAGCAGGTGATCGCTGAGCTCGTCATCCTCGCGTTGATCGAGCTGATGGAGGAGTGTAAGGGCTGCGTGCATCACTTCCGGCGAGCTGGAGTATCCGGCTGGGGTTTCGACCGCGCGGCACACTGTTCTCCGTATGGCGGGCTTCGTGGTGGATTCGGCTATGGTCCGGAGGGCTTCGATGGTCTGGAGATCGTCATCCGCCCAGGCATTGCGCTGTTCATCGGGAACAGTCGCTCCGAAATAGCCAAGGGGTGGCCGGACGGCATCTTCGAGGAGCCTGACGATTTCAGCGGTGAGCGACAGGTTCTCGTCCTTTGCATATTTCACGCACAAGGCCCGAACAGCATCCCGATGCGGTCGAGCCCACGCCGGATTGACCTGGAATTGGCCCAGCGAAATGGCACGAGGATCCTGTATCTCGCTGGTCGTTCCTTCTTTGGCAAGAAACGGCGCGAGTACCGTCAGTGGCGTGACGGCATCGCGTGGATCCATTTTCTCGAGCCACCGCTCGGCTGTCGCGATGATGCGCTCCGCGTAGGACGGATCGGGAAGCTGATTCACCTTGCAGAGCTGATCGATGATAATTCTCAGGGGGTGATCCAGTGTCGAGTCGACGGGGCGTGAGTCTCGGCGGCCGAGCTCCCAGAGAGCGCCAAGTGCTGTTTCGAGCCATTCAGCACTGTTGGCTGCACAGGCACCGTAGGGGACTGCCAGCCTTCGTTCCACGGCGGTACGATCGATTTCGCCCGTTCCGAACAAGGATGCGATCGCAGCGTCGCCAGGCAGACGCGCCGGTCGTTGACCTGGTTCAAGATCATCGAGTTCATCCAGCCGGTGCCGGATCCTGCCGAGTAGCTCTAGCGTCTTCGCCGGTTGGGTGAGCGGGAGCAATCCGAGATGGCCTGCCAGCGTATAGAGATCTCCGTAGCCGCCATGATCAATAGTGGTCTCGATGCTTGCCCACACGGGATGCATTACCTCGGGGCCGGAGCGATGGATAAGCCGCCATTGGAGGCTTCCTATCGAGGTGTAGAGGTCCTCTCTAGCCACGTCACCGAGGGCGTTCCAGAGCTCCTCAACGAATCCCGTGTCGGTCCCGCCGATCGATGAAACCTGCTCTAGTACCTGATCAGCGAACAGCTCAGGCATGACACGCACCCTGCCGTTCTGTTCAATGACGATGCCGCGGTTACCGAGCTGTTCGCGGAGGCGAAGGTAATCGGACAGCGGGATGCCTGCCAGCCCGACGATCCGGGCCCATACCTCCGGATCGTCGATATTGATCGTGCTAAGCGCTGACAATGTTGCGAGCACTTTTTTGAGGGGTGCGGGGCCGACAGCATCAATGCCTTCAGTCAGAATGTCCCCGTATCGGGCCATGACCTGCTCCCGCAAATCATTGTTGAGGGCCAGACGTCCTGTCAGCTGGCCGCGTCTGATCATGTTCAGCGTCAGGACAGCCATGAACGGTGTATCCCGTGCCTGTCGAGCAAGTGCTTCCAAGAGGGAACGACTGAGGTCGAGCCCGTCGGCAAGAGAAGCCACCAACTCGCGACTTTCAGGCAAGCTAAGTCTTCCGACGGTGATTTCACGGATCTGGTCCTGGCGGAAGCCGATCCTGATCACCTCGTTACGAATGGCCTGCGCTTCCAGACCCCTGACGCCGAGCACGAGCTGTGTTCCAGCGTTCTCCGCGGCGTAGTTGAGAAGAATCGCGAGATCCGCTGGGCTGCGATGAGCATCATCGACCACGATGACCGCCGGTGTCATAGGCAGCAGCTTGATCGCGTCCTTGTCAAGGTCATGTCCGGGGGAGAGCCAGAGCACCTGAACCGGGGGATTCGCTACTTGAAAAGCCTCGAGGCAGCCAATCATGAGACGGGTCTTGCCGACACCGCCGATCCCGTTGACGATGACGATGCGAGGCCAGTCGACGGACCGACCGAGCGCTTCGGATAGCCTTGCCTTTTCCGAGACACGTCCGACACCGGGTCCGAGGTCATTTAGAAGGTCTTCACCCGTACGCCTCCGCTCTGAGACTTCCGAGATACCGAGGAAGGAATCCACCCCAGGAATTTGGACGAAATGGCGGCGGAACGTCTCACCCCAGAACGCGTCGAGGAGCTTGCGCTGCTGGTGTAATGGGAGGCTTTTCACCATCTGGGTCAAGCCGCGTTGGTCCATGATGTCCCAGCCTTCGTGGTTCTTCACTTCTCGCCGCGCCGCTGATGACGCTTCGCCCGAGTACACGATGTAGTACTCGTCAGCGATGAACGTGCAGTCCTTTACGAACTTGCGAACGTCGGCGGCCGTCAGACCGTCGAGGCGCTTGCATTGCCAAGCAGCTGTCGAGCCATCTGTCCAGGTTCCCTCGAAATCGATGCCGTCCTGCTTGTCGCCGCGGCGACCCCATCTCTGAACGCGCTGCACAGGTCGAGACAGCCCAGCTACGAACCTGGTCGCTACAAGAAGATCTTCCGTGAAATCCTCAAACCGGTCCGGAAGCAGGCCGTCCGTGGGGGCCAGATCAGCCCGACGTCCTCCAGGGATCCCAGACTCTTCGTGCTGTTTTGCATTGTGGCTCATGGCCCTATTCTGCATTGATCTTTTCTACCGCTCCGGGGATGACTCACTTCTTCCTGCTGATCGTGTCGATGGTGCTTTGAACTGCGGTGAGGAAGGAGTTGTAGATGCGTCGGAACTTATGCACGCCGAAGTAAGCATCGAATGTGTCATGCCACTCGGCATGGACGTCATCCAGGCGCAGGTGGCTGTCAGGAACAGGACAAGTCATCCGTTCAAGTTACGGCCCGACCGACAGCTTTCTGCGTAGTAAGCACAACCATCGAGGCGCACTCTTGACGCCCCTCGATACGATGAGAACTTGGGGAGGCCGGAACCAAGTTCCTCCGTCAAAGGCCCTCGATCACGGACACGAGGTGGCCCATCAATCACTGCAGTACTGCCTGGGCAGACCTTGAAATTCTGTCTGGGAAAGACCCACCTCCTAGTTAAACAATCACTGACCAGTAATGTGCGGAGACCCATATGCTCAGCAGTCGGTCGCTGAAAGGTATTGCCGCAGTTCAGAGGCACATTTGCCTACCCATCTGACAACGTTGGTAAGCAGCGCAGAAAGTGCGTCTTTGCGCTGAGATGAAGGTGTGCGTCACTACCGGTGCAAATCCGAGCCATCAACTGACAGACATGGTGCGATTAGGGTTGATTCATGATCGTTTGGCTCAATGGCACCCATGGAGTGGGGAAGACCACGACAAGTGCCCTGGTACAACAATTGCTGCCTGACGCACGTGTTTTCGACGCTGAGAAGGTCGGCGAGGTCCTGATGGACATCACGCCGGGGCTCCCGCCGACAGACAATTTCCAGTGCTCCTGGATGACGAGGACCCGTTCCTCTCCGAGCAAAATAATGTCTTCGTAACTGAGCATGGAGCCAGTTCAGCATCAGCGGCCGGGCATCGATAGGGCAGTCTTGGCGTATGTGGAAAACCCGAGCGGTCGCTGGCCAGGGTGTCCTTCGGGCTGAGGTTCAGTGTGCCGACGGTCTCCTGCGCGCTAAAGTGATTACTCGACTGGTCCTGCAGTGATGATGATGCCGTCGACGTCTCCGTCTCGACTTTGTTCCAGCTCGTACACCCGTCCGCAGGCGACGCACTTCTCCTCGAAACTGACGAAGCAGGTTATCTCTCCGCATTCGCAGGAGACGCTCCACATCCCGCACATGGGGCACCATCCTGCACTGACAGGGGTGGATTCCTGCTGAGGCCGCTCCTCCCAGTCCACGTTGCCGTCGGGGCAGTTCGGATTTCCACAGTCCCCAAACTTCATTACTTCAGCGATGTATTCGTCCCAAGACGGGGGAGGCGGCGAGTTTGGGGCAAGGTCTCGGACGTCGATCTTCGGATACGCGCCGTCGGCCCGGGCCCGGGCACCTCCGGTTAGTCCGTTCAGTGCGTACAGAATGCCGTGACTGACTTGAAGGTCTTCGATCTTCCCTACGAACTCGTCGATCATGCCGATACCCAGCGGCTTAGCGTAGTGCTTGCACTCCACGGCGATTGTGACCGTTGTTTGTATCACCTGCCGTTCGACGAAAATGTCAATCTGGCGAGCTACCTTGCTCAGTGCACCGATGCGCTTCACATTGTGCGTCACCGTCGAGTCGTCCATCCTGTCGAGCAGTTCCCTCACGTCTTTCTCGTACCGCTTCCAGACAGGCCCATCTTCGGGCTCGAGTTCGTGTTCATCGTCAGTAGAAGTCATGTGCTGATCTTGCCGGATCCGGGCAACGAAGACCCCTCGAAACACGCGCGAGGTAAGCGGAGCTTTCCCATCCGCAGTAACGCCCGGAGTGCTGAACTCGGCTGCTGCTCAGTGGGGGGCAAGCTACCTGCGCTGACCTTTCGTTCCATTTTTGGCACTCTCGCCCTCGGCGGCGCTCCGGCCAAGGGGGAGAGTGCCGGTGTTCGTCGGCTCCCGGATGAAGCGGACGAACACCCTAGAGCCCACGAGCGGTCAGCCGCGGAATACAGTGTTTGTTACCCAGTTCCCGAGAGCGGCGACGAATCCGGCGGTGTCCGTCGCGTCGAGTGTTGCCAGGGCGACCTTACCGCGACCGGTACTAAGTTCGATCTGGATTTTGGCGAAAACGTCGCGCTCCCAAGGGGCCGTTCTGCGCATGTCGATTTCCGGGCCGATGTAGAGAACGGCGTCACCTTCCACGAACTCTGCGTTGACGGCATAGTCGCGATAGGCCTCGGTGAGGGAGCTCTGAGCCACCGCGGGGTGAATATCGTCGTTAACTGTCGTTCCTGAAAGATCGGAATGGTCGATACGAACACCGAATAGAGTTGCTGGCAGAACAAGGTGGTCCATTAGCCCGGAAACAGGGTCAAGGTCGGCACCGCCACGTGCGTTGACGGATTTCGAAGCGGCTGCCAATTGCTCGAGTCGGTGCAGCAGGTTCCGCGCACCCCACCTCTCGGCAGGGCCGTGATCAGTGTCGAACACGCGAACCATCCAACCAGCGGCCCCGTCAGGAAGAGCTCCAGCCAGGCCCATCTTGGTAGCCCGCGTGATATCCGCAGCCTGCCACACACGGGAGGCCGGCTCGGTGGGGTCGTATCCGGTCGGCAACAGATTCAGCGACTCGGCGCGGGCTGTCGCATCCGCGGCGAGTTCGTCGGCGACCGATAGGCGCTGGGCGCGGGTAAGTGAATTCAGCGTCTGAGGCAGGCCTGCACCGAGCGTATTGATCAGCTCTATTCCAGTCCAAGTCTCCGCGTGTCGGCGGCCGTCAAACGCCGACGCGGTGAAAGTGGGTACATCGGTGGTTCCGCGGGTGGCATCGATGATGGTTTTTAGACGGGCTTCAGCCTCGTCGTAGACGTCCAGCCACGCTGCGGCATCCCACATCGACTCCGAGACTCGGGTTAGGTCTTCGGCTATCCGAGAGGCTTGAGTGGCGTCGGTAAAGGTGGTGACCTTGGCGCTGCGAGAGTCGGCGTACTCGCCGGGCCAGGTTGCGAGGACGGTGACTTTGCCCTGAGTCGGCAGGCAGCTGTAAAGCGTCATGATGGTTCTCCAAAATGGGGTTCGATTGGCGGACCGCTGCTACCGTTCCTCGGCATCTCGCGCAAATGGTTGGCTAGGCACGAGGTAAGCAGCGCGAGTCGCGCTAAGGATGATGAGAGAGCCGGTAGCTTCGCGGCTCCACCGCAACGCCAATCCGTTGTTACACAGAATAGCCTTGCTCTGCGACAGACCGCCACCGTGACACGCAAAACAGCTTCTTGTGGACGTGACAGCGACGAACCGCATCAGCGCGTCGAGGCGTGTCGTAGACTTCTTGACCTAACGCCCCGGTGACCATTCGAGTTTCATGGCTTGGACTCCCGGGGCGACAGTCTTTTTCTGACATACTGAGTGGTTGATTCGAAACCCACCTCATAACTCAACATTGTCCAGCCGAGGCTTGCTCAGGTGCCCAATCTTGAGCCTCGGGCATCCCTGCGGCGGGTTGCGTAATCCGTCCAGGTTCACTTCTAGAGTGTCTTCATGACCGGTCACATGTATGCCTGGCTCCCTGAGCGCCATCTCGGGATCGCCGCGACTCTCTCGCACGCCGACGAGCTAATCGGACAAGTCGCAGATCTGCTTTTCGACTACCAGACCCAACCAAGTGGTGTATTCCAACTGGCGGAGGTTGTCAATGGCCAATAGTTAGTGCCCGCGGACGGCCATCTGCCGGGCGAGATTCTGGTCCGCACTGGAGACCCGGGCCTATCTAAGCCCTGGCCTGAATGCTGTGCCCACCTCAAGAGCTTTGCGCGCTTCTGTTGCGGTAGGACCTGAAGGCCCCTAGGTAGCTGGTGTCGAAGACAGCAATCTTGCAGTCGAGTGGCCTCCTTTGCTGCGGGCTTCTCAAGACCTCTTGCTGGAGGCCCATCGAAGCGGGCATTCGGTGATCGTCCCGGGTTCGCTGGCCGAGCTCAGGCCAGGGCTACAGCGCTTCGACGATGCACGTCTACGACCCAACTGGCCTGTCACTCGTCGGGGACAACTCCGGGCCACCGCCAGTCGCCCTCGATCGAGTGCGCTACTTAGTATCCTCGCTCGAGACCGCTCCCGGCGGCCATTTCCCGGAGAGCAAAGAAGTCGGAGAACGGCTAGGCATGACCCAGCGACTAGCGCAATTGTGCCTCGACAGAATCGTGATCCATGGCTGAACGACGCGTAACAGGATTCCCCGCGCAACCGCGGCTGGCGGACTTCCGCCGCCCATAGCGATGTTTCACTTCCTTGGCTCTCCCGGGGTCGGACGGAACTCCGGCAACATGCGTCGTTTGTGCAGGTCAGGCGTCGTCGGGTGCCGCTCTGGCCTGGGCCGCAGGTGAGGTCCACGTGATTACACCCGTCGGCGTGCGGCTGGACGGGCAAGGGCCGCCGCCTGGAATTTGAGCTTCCAGGCGGCCATTCTTGTCCGGGGTGTTTGGTGCTTGACGGAATGATGTAGACCGGAGGATCGTGACACTTCCGAGGTGAGAAAGGTGAGCCTTCGGGGGTACGAGAACGAATCGGTGGATCAAAGGAGGACCCTTGGGACTGGCTTGACACGCAATGCCGTCACGGTCACTGGAGTCAAAAGTGCTGGGTTTGGCCGGGTTTAGGATTGGCTGGACAGTAACGCAGACCGCAGCGGTCACCGACAAGCTCCTCGACTACCGCTACTGCACCATGCTGGCCACCAGCGCCCCAAGTGAAGTCCCGGCCATCGCAGGCGTGCAATCAGCGCCCGCTCTTCTGAATAGAGCCAACGGCCTCGTGCGGACCAATGCCGGGGCCCTTGCCGCATTTGATGCCTCCACTCCAGGCTGGGACTGGGTCCCCACAGTAGGTGGCACTTGCGCCTATCCATGGCTGACAGGCTCGGGCTCACAAGCCTTCTCAGAATGGCTTCTTGAGCATCACGGAATACTCCTCGCCTCAGACGTCATGTTCCAGCACACCGGGCAGCACCTACGCTTTGGCTTGGGGCGAGGACAGTTCCAGGATGGAATTGCCGCTCTCGAGCAAGCCTGGCCGGAGTGGAAAGGCGCAAGTGCTGGGGCGCTGCCTGCGCATTCGTCCGGCTGGACGGGCCGTAGGAAAGTGACGAAAGATGGAACCCAAGGATTGAACGGTTGACTAAACCGGAGGTCAGAGTCAGACCCCGATGACAAGTTGCATGAGAACCTGCATGGCCCCAGGGCTGGCCGTTTCTTGGCAGGTTGAACATTTGGACCGGAAGGATCCCACCGTGAGGCATATTGGGCACGCTGGAAGTGGGTAGTCGTTGTCGCTTTCGAACGAACAGCAGCCCTCAACGGTTCACTGCGTGTTTACTTGTAGCGAGAATCCTCCAACAAGTATTGCTTGCCCTTGACCCACTCGTGGACCATGCGGGGGAGAACTCTCATTGTGGCTCCTGCTTGCATCTTTCTTGCGGGCGAAGGTTCACTTCCGATCCCATTTCGCCAATCACGAAACGCTGCTACCTGACGGATCCGACCGGGCCAGCACTCGGCGGAGGCATCCATCTGTCCGTTCTCGACGTGCTCCTCGTGGAGGGCCAAGAGCACTACTGCCAAGATGTCTCTTAGCTTGGTGACGCAGTCTTCGCTCATTTCTGCCCATTTTAAGAGGGGGGAAGGCCTAAAGTGCGCAGTTCTGTCCCAAAGGTCGATGAGTTGGTTAGGCAGTTCAGAGCCGGAGGCGATCAATCGGTGAACTGAATCTATCGCTGAGGATTGGGATTCCGTGAAGCTCGAATCTGCAGTGCGGATGGCCCGCCAAACGTAGCCATCGTGGTTGGGCCCCCGTTAGCAGTCCAGCGTCTATGCGATAGCTAATAGGTTTTCTTGCGTCCAGTTTTCCCAGTAGCGTTTCGGCGTCATGCCGTCCAGGGATCCGTGGGGCCGTTCATGATTGTAGATAGCTTTCCATTCCTCGGCCAAATACTTCGCTTCGGCCATGCTGTCCATGATTTCTCCGGAGAGTTGTTCCCTTCTGAATTGGGCGTTGAAGGATTCGATGAAGCCGTTCTGCCAGGGTGATCCCGGGTCGATGAATGCGGTGTCGACCCCGGCGGTGTCGCACCAGCTGACCAGTGCCTCAGCAGTGAACTCGGGCCCGTTGTCGCACCGGACGTAGGCCGGGGCGGTGCCGGTTTCGGCGATGATGTTCTCCAGCACCGCGACCACGTCGGCGGCTTTGAATGACCGGCGCGGGATGATGGCCAGTGCGGTGCGGGTGTATTCGTCGATGACGTTGAAGAACCGGATGTGCCGGCCGCAGGAGGTCACGTCGGACTGGAAGTCGAAGCTGACCACGTGCATCGGGTACTCGGCTGTGAGGCGTTTCTGCTCCCCGGCTCCGGGCCCGGTGCGGCGCTTCTTCCGCGCCTTGGGTTTGCAGGTCAGCCCTTCGTCGCGCCAGAGCCGGCGCACCCGCTTCCTGTTCAGTGCCACGCCGTCCCACTCGGGCCGTGCCAGCAGGTGCCAGCGGGCTTTCCGCCAGCCCCAAGCGGGGTGCTTCACGGCGACGGCGCGCAGGGCTGCGCGGAGCTGCATTTCCTCGAAGCCCATGCCGGGTTTCTTCTTGCGGAACGCGGACCGGTTCTGGCCCAGGACCGCGCAGACGAAGCGTTCGGATGCCCCGAACTTCTCCACCGCCATGCGCACGGCACGGCGGCGGGGTTCGGGGCTCAGAATTTTCCCTTGGCCACCTCATTGAGGATGTCGATGGCCAGTTCCTTCTCCGCCAGCAGGCGCTTGAGGCGGGCGTTTTCCTTCTCCAGCTCCTTCGTCCGTTTGGACGCCTCGGCGTTCTTCTCGGACCCGTACTGGTTCAGCCATCGGTACCAGGTCGCCTCGGTGACCTGAAGCTCCTTGATGACCTCGACCATCGGGCGTCCGTCGTTGAGCATCTTCTGGCCCTGCCGGACTTTGGCGATGACCTGCTCGGGGGTGTGTCTGCGTGCCATGATTCGTGAATTTCCTCCTGTGTCCATTCTCGGACACGAAACTCACACAGACACTGGACTTCTACCTGGGGACCCAACCAATCGGAAGGGCCAAAGGTACCTTCGGTGCGAATGTAGGACCAAGGGTTCTCCAATTTGCTGAAAAGGCGGGAATCAACTGGGGCGCGCTCGTAGCCCACCGCCCTCGTCGTGATCAAGACGGAGGTTGTTGGGTACTGAGCGGCTTTACGACGCCCCTTTCCAGCTTCAGTCTCTCGACTTCTAGATCCAACCGGGTTCGAGTCACACGAATTGAGGCGATTGCGCGCACGCCTTCCCGGCGCTAGAGCTGAGAGCCACCAAGTATCTCCCCTCTCTTGAGGGGTTGTTGCGGGACGACGAAGAAAACCCGGAGAAGGCTTTGACTCCCGCACAGCGGCGGGATATCAAGCGAGCCAAGATCGATCTCAAGATGGTGCAGCGGGAATCCGACCCGAAAACGAAGTTCGACCTCTTCCAACGCCTCAATTCCTTCGGTTCCAAGCTGTCAAATCAGGAGATCCGAAACGCGCAGCTCGTCCGCGTCAACCCCGACCTTGAGCGAGACCACGTTCTGGGACGTTCGTCAGTACCTTGCGAGTTCTTCCGATACGTCGAGGTCGTAGTCGGAAATGGTCTTTACGAACCAGTCTTCGCCGGTGTCTACTGGAAACTTACCTTCCATCCTCAGGCCTACGCATGCAAAGTGTGCAAGCTGGAGCTGTATGCAACAGACGAGCTCAGCGAAGGCCACCTGCCCGCATCCAGCTATGACATCTCAGAGGAAGACCTGGGCGAAGAATCCTACAACAAGCTCATCGAATCAATCGAGTTCGACCACGAAAACCTATAGCGTGATTGACCGCCGCCCTGCAGCTTGTCGGTGTAGCCGCCTGTAACCGTGCTGCCCCAGCCTTTTCAGAAGCTGCTCAGTGGGTCGGGCCCTTAAGATGCCTTCTATCGCCGAGATCACCGGTGGGAAGTTCCGACACCTCTCGGACCTTGCGTCCATCTGCAGCGGCGTCCCGTCGACCGCGAAAGACTGTGTTGTTGCGCAGGGTTTTCGAGATTGACGCTGACAACACCGTCTCCAACTTGGTGACGTTATTCCATTTACTGGATAACCTACGTGCAACCGCACTTGATAAGCGGGGCAACGGTGACCGGTCCGAGAGGGCCGGGCCAGCAGCGCCGAAGGTCCGGCCTGCTCGCGCGGATCGTAGGCGGGTCCCTCGATCTGCTGATGGTTGTGGCCGGGCTATCAAAGCTCGATGTTGCTGAGAGAGATCGGAGTTGGGGGATGGCAACCGGAACCGAGGCTGGACTACTGGAGAGTCCGAAGCCGCAGTCGGTCTACAAGCACGGGATCCTGGCGCAGTACGTCATCAGGTTCGCAACGATGACGGCCAGCAAGCTGACGCCTAAGCGGGCGGTACTCTTCGACGGCTTTGCTGGCAGGGGCCGCTTTGACACCGGCGAGGCAGGATCCGCCGAGCGCATGATGATCGCTGCTCAGAAGGCCAAGAATTCCACGACGATCGACCTCTTCCTGGTGGAGAGGAACCGCGAGGACTTTGTGTCTCTCGACAAGGTGGCCGATGAGTACCGTAACCGTGGTATCCATGTTGACAGCCGCAATGGGGACTGTGGGCAGCACCTCGACGAGGTCAGACGGCTCGCCGCCGGCGCGAGCCTGTTCGTTTTCCTTGACCCCTGCGGCGCGGGGCTGCCTATGGATTCGATCAAGGAGGTACTCCATAAACGAGGTTCTTGGCCTCGCACGGAGGTTCTGCTGAACTTCAACGCTGACCTCATTCGCCGTGCTGGCGGACAACTGAAGAAGGGGCAGCTCGGCCTTGGAGGCGTCGCCAAAGCGGACTCAGTGTGCGGGGGCGAGTGGTGGCGTGACGTGGCATTGCAAGCGCACAAGGATTCTGGCGGGACCTCCTGGGAGGCGGCCGCGGACGCCGTCGCGCACGAGTACGCCCGACGACTCGCGGCGGGCACTAACTATGGCAGCGTCGTCGCGCCGGTGCGACGGCAGGTTCACCACCAGCCCGTGTACTACTTGATTTTCCTCACCCAGGCTCCGCACGGTTTCTGGGTCTTCGGGGCTGCCGCTGCAAAGGCACGGGAAGAATGGATCGACTGCCTCGGACCGGACCCCGATGAACGCCAGGGCATGCTCTGGGACACTGTCGCAGATCAGTTCGAACGTGAACACGACTCGGCGATCAAACACATCACCGACAACCTGCGTTCTTTGGTGTCGGACCGTCGGCCGAAGGCGGTAGTCGAACATGTCCAGGAGGTCTATGGCGATCTCTACGGCGAGGCCAAGGAGACTGCCTTCTCGGCCGCACTACGCGCGCTCGTGAAGTCAGGCGAGATCGAGTTCGCCACCAAAGGAGCCAAGCCCCATCAACACGTCATTCGCAAGACCGCTGGCTAGGCTGACGCTGCTGCCAGCTGCGGCATATCGTCCCAGGTGCGGCCGTCGAGTTCGCGTCCGTTGGCCTTTGGCGTCCGCCCGCCCCACTGCTTGAAGAAGAACGCCACCTCGGCTTCAAGGCACTGGTCGCGGATGTCCTCGGCCCATGTCGGGTCCATGGGTCGTGCGCGCGGACCGGACTCGCCGCCGACGATCACCCAGTCGATGCTTTCAAGGTTCAGTGTCGGCAATGCTGTGATGAGCGGTTCGCAGGACAGGAATCGTGTCGCGGCCGGTGTCGCTCGAAGGTGGTCGATGCGGTCGACGACATCCGAGGACTCGACCGAAACCCCCATCCACAGGTTGTCAGGCCAGTCGAGCTTGTCGGCAACCCTCGCCATGCGGTGTGCCCGCTTCGTGAGCACCTGGTACGTGTGCTGAGGAGTTTCGCGGATGACATCGAAGATGTCGCGAATGAACTCGAGTGGAACCTTGGCATGGAACAGGTCGCTCATCGAGTTCACAAAGACGAGTTTGGGCGTCCGCCACCTCAAGGGCTGCGTCAGCGCTGCAGGGTGAATAGTGACCCCGAATCCAGGACCAGAGGTCCGAGGGTCGCCGTCGTTCTGGTACTTCTCCGCTCCCATCGCCTTCAGACGCTTTGCGAGGGCAAGTGCGTAGCAGTTGTCGCATCCTGCAGCGACCCGATCGCAGCCCGTGGTGGGGTTCCAGGTCACCTCAGTCCACTCAATAGCGCTCTTCGTAGACACAATCTCACCCCTTTCCATCTTCACTGCGGTTACCCATGCAGCAATGCGCCTCAATAGGGTTGCTGATCGCCGCGCGAACCGCGGGTAATCGGCCGGCGCATGGATTTGAATCCTGGCCCGATCATCTCACGGCCCGAGCGGCTTCGCACGACGCAGCCGCGCGTGCCGAGATACGGGCGCGTTCTGCCTTGAGAGCCCACGTCCCTGCCCGCTAAGTGTTTGTGAGACCAGAAGCAGACAGCGTTCATTCCGGCAGGCAATGAAGGGCCATACCGGAGGATGAAGGCTTCTTTCTAATAGGTGAGACGTCATGCTGGCCGGACCTTCCTTTGGAGGGTCAGTTGTCTGCTTGGCGACTAAGTTGCGCCGCGGTTCGATTCATAGCGCTCTCATTTTTTCGGCGGGTGAGCTTGTACAGCCAGTTCGGTACTTGAGGGGTTGTGCGCCGAAGGTCAAAGAGACGTTCCTGCCATACGAGGAGGTCCTGAGGCTCGATGGATTGATCACTCCGATTGAACCGCTTGGTGATCGTAGCCGCCAGGTCGGCCCTATCGCGTGCCGCTTTCCAGGTGTTCAGGACGTATTCGGTTACGTCGAGGAACGCCGGCAGCACAGGGAAAAGGGCCCCCAGTAGGAAGTTAGCCAAGGTGATGCCGCTAAGACTCGCCCAAGTGATGAGGGCGATGAGCCAAAGACCCGCGGCGACGGCCCAGACCGTAACCGTCGTGCGGATGAGTCTGTCGGTGTAAGAAGCGTTGCTGCGCTGAGCAATAGCAATGGTCGTGACGCCTGAGCTTGCAATGTCGACGGTGTACCAGTCGAGCAACTTCTCCGCCTTCGCTACCTCTCTCAGGGGCCTTTTGTCGTCGGCAAGAAGGGCGATGTCCTCGAGCGATGGTCGTTCCGAGCGGTCGATTGATTCGGGCATCCCGAACAGGTACTGGTCGAGTTCCTCTTGGACGCATGCAGCTTTGACCATAGTGCGGGCTTCGAGCCAGGAGAGAATGGTGCGGCCAGCGAAGAGCCACACGCCAGTAATCGCGGCGATCGTAACGGCAGCAGGTGGAGCGAGCAGAGAGATGAACGGCCCTCCAACGCCAATGACAAGGAGGCCGATCCACCGCAGTCCCTGCCAGCGCTTTGCGTGGTTGTAAAGCCGACGCTGTGCGACGAGCAGCCGTAGGGCATGGTCATCATTCTGTCTTTTATTTATCGTCTCGCTTGACGGCGACTGGTAGTCCTGGCTGTTCATGGCGAGGTCAGAGGTTGAAGAGCAGTTTCAGCTGCTCGATGGCCTTCTCGTGATTGCCTTCCTTTTCGTAGTCCCTTGCCTTGCCAGCTCGGGACACGGCGGTTTCCAGCTTCGACAGGGCATCTGTCTTCTTGGTTTCGGAGGATGTGGCGGTGAAGCGGGAGCCCAGGCCTGTGGGGTCATTCATGGCAGCGAGATCGGCATCGAGAATCTTTTTCAACGCAAGATGCAGATCGATCACCGGCACGTAACTGGACTCGCCCTCGAGGTGCTTTGCAGCTCGCATCTCGAGGTAGCAGGAGGAGACTGGAACCGTTCGCCGGTATTTCCAGATCTTCATCTGGCGCGCCAACTTCTTCGCGGCACCGTCATGTTTCTTGTTGACGTCGTTGACGTACTCATTGTGATCCGTGGGGAAAGTTTTCATCCACCCGCCCGTCGGGTCGGGAATCCAGTAACCGCTGTCGGAGTAAAACCCCGGCACCACCTCGACATCACCGTCGCTGAAACGGCAGACTACGGCCGGCTGACGGACAACGATCGTCGTGGTCGGATACCGCGCCTGCAAGGCGGCCTTCACGTTGTTTAAGGTGGTCCACTGCGACTCGGGACGTGTCCCCTTGAGCGACACTAGGTAGTCGGCGTCGCTATGGGTCCAAATGCCGGTGCCGTGACGAAGCGAACCGATCTCGAACATGCCAAAGATCCCCAAGGCAGCATCCAGTTTCTCCTCTATGGCTGCCCGATGCTTGCGAGCACCGTTGAACTGGGTGGCAGAGGGCACCCATGTAGCCGTCGTCGTGTTCAGCCAAGCGGTGGCGGTTTGGGTCATAACACGCTCTTCTCTTTGTTGGGCGGCGGCGATGGATCACTTGCCAAAAGCTTACGTGCAACCACGGGCTCCGACGCGGTGGCAGCGTACATCCGAGTACAAACAAATCGCGAAACGCTACCTCGAGCCACACACGGCTGGGACTCGGCAAGCAGGGGAGATTCTGCCTTGGAGGGACCCACCTCATAAGTCAACAATCACTGGCGCCAACTGCAGCGTCATCCTGGGCGCACTCCTGCTGGCTGCGCGCAGCCTGCGCCTCAACCGGGCGTTCACCTGGGCCCTCTGCCTCGTGGGGCTCGGCCTGTTCGTCCTGATGGTTGGCCCGGACTCCAGCGTCCTGCGCGCCGCCGTGATGGGCGCCATTGGGCTCGCGGCCCTGGCCGGCGGCCGGCCCGGGCGGGGCTTGAGCCTCCTGTGCCTTGCCGTGACCGGACTCGTGCTGGCACAACCCGGGCTTGCCACCAGCTTCGGATTCCTGCTCTCCGTGCTTGCGACCCTCGGCATCGTGGTGACGGGCCGGCCGATCATGGCGTGGTTCCCGGCAGCAGTGCCGCGCTGGGCGGCCGCGGGTGTCGCGGTTCCGCTGTCCGCGCAGGCATTCTGCGGGCCGGTGATCGTCCTGCTGCAGCCGCAGTTGCCGGCCTATGCCCTGCCGGCCAACATCGCCGCCGCCGTCCTCGTTGCCCCGGTCACGCTGCTGGGGACCGCGGCCGTGCCGCTGGTGCCGCTCGCCCCGGACCTCGCAGCCGTGCCGCTGGCCGTCGCTGCCGCCTTCGCCAACGGGGTGGGAGGAATCGCCCGCTTTTTCGCCGGCCTGCCCGGCGCCGTCCTGCCATGGCCGGAAGGGGCATTTGGCGCTGCCACGATGACACTCTTCTCCGCCTCCGCCCTGGCCGCCTGCTGGCTGGCCTTCCACCCGGCCCGCACGGTCGGGCTGGCCCTCGCGGCGCATGAGCGGACGGTGGCCCTGCTCAACCGGATGCCGCCGCGCGGTGAGGGCCGGCGGGTACCGCGGGGACGGCGCCGGCCCGGCTTGGTGCACCGCCCAGGCCGTGGCAGGCTTAGAGTCTGCACACAATCTTCCGGGAGGAAACCTCAGTGGCTGCTGCCCAGACCCCACGCGCCCGGCCCGCGGCATCGAACACCGCCACCTGGCGCGATGTGACCGCGGCCGCCGTCGTGCTGGTCGGCGGGCCGGAAGACTACCTGGGTTCCCGCGCCATGGACCGCATCCGGGCGCAGGTCCGCGCCGCAGCCCCCGACGTCGAAGTCACCCGGCTCAATGCCGGCAACTACGAGCCGGGCTCCCTTGCCATGAACGTCAGCCCGTCCCTCTTCGGCGAGCAGAAGCTCATTGAGGTGGAAGGGCTGGAGGGCATGAACGACGCCTTCCTGGCCGACGGACTGAAGTACCTCGCCCGGCCCGAGTCCGACGCCGTGCTGGTCCTCCGCCATAGCGGCGGCGTGCGCGGCAAGAAACTCCTGGACGCCATCAAAGCCGGCGGATGGCCTGTGGTCGACTGCCAGCCCCTGAAGAAGGACGCGGACAAGATCGCCTTCGTGACGAACGAGTTCAAGGCCGCGTCCCGGCGCATCGAACCCGACGCCGTGCACGCCCTGGTCAACGCCGTCGGCGCCCACCTGGCCGAATTGGCGGCCGCCTGCAGCCAACTGATCGCCGATGCCGCCACTGCGGTGGACTCCGCCATGGTGGACCGGTACTACGGCGGCCGGGTGGAGGCCACCGCCTTCAAAGTGGCCGACGCCGCGATGGCCGGGAACGCTCCGCTGGCTCTTTCCACCCTCCGGCACGCCCTCGATACGGGGGCGGACCCGGTTCCGCTTGTGGCCGCGCTGGCCTCGAAGCTGCGCACCCTGGCCAAGGTGGCCGGCGCCCAGGGATCATCGTCCCAGATTGCCAAGCAACTGGGCATGCAGCCCTGGCTGGTCGAGCAGGCGCAGCGGGAGGTCCGGCGCTGGACCCCTGAGGGTCTCGTCCGGTCCATCCAGGTGACCGCCGAGGCTGACGCCCAGGTCAAAGGCCTGTCCCGGGACCCGGTCTACGCCGTCGAACACGCCGTAACGGTGATTGCGACGTCGGCGCGCCGCTGACGCTGGTCCTGCAGCGCCGGTTCCGGTGCCCCGCCTGGCGGGCGACGCAGCATGCCAGTGTGCGGCTTAACTGGAAGTGGCCGGCACCCGAGGGTGCCGGCCACAATCATCAGTTCAAGTGAACTGGAAAGCTTTAGAGCGCGTTGACCTTCTTGGAGATGGCCGACTTGCGGTTTGCGGCGTTGTTCTTGTGGAGAACGCCCTTGCTGACAGCCTTGTCCAGCTTGCGGCTGGCAGAAAGCAGTGCGGCAGCCGCAGCATCCTTGTCGGTGGACTCAACGGCGGTGTTGACGGCGCGGATGGCCGTCTTCAGCTCGGACTTGACTGCGTTGTTGCGCAGGCGAGCCTTCTCGTTGGTGAGGATGCGCTTCTTCTGGGACTTGATATTAGCCACGTGTGAACTCTCTTTTTCAATGCGGAAAATGGTCTAGAGGGCTTTCAGATTGGCCATTGACTGAGCGGCGTGGGGATACCTATGGCGACCAACCATCTGTGGCCGTCGACCTGCACGGACACACAGCTGTCAATAGTAGCAGAGACGCCGGCAGGGTGGCGATTGAGCCGCCGGTCAGCGCCAGCCGTGGCGTGTCTGCAGGGCGGCAGCGACGACGCTGAAGCTTCCGGCGTCGAGGATGGCGCCCTCGCGCCGGACGTCCTGCGGGTTGATCTGCAGGATGCGGTCCAGTTTCGCTTCACTGGGGCGCCATTGCCGGTCCCAGGGGCCGGTGCCGATGTCAACGTAGTCGTCTGCCCGGCGCGGGTCGCCGTCGTGGTCCTTGCTGGTCAGCATGAGGCCCAGCAGAAAGCGGCCGCTGGTGCCCACGAGCAGCACCGGGCGGTCCTTGCCCCGTGAGTGGTCCTCTTCATACGGCACCCAGGTCCAGACGACTTCGCCCGGTTCGGGTCGGCCGTTGGGGGAGGGGGCGTAGCTGACTTTTGCTGTTCCGCGGAAGTCTCCGGGGTAGGTGCCGGTCAGGCCGGCGGCGGGGCGTTGCCCGGACTTCGCTGTTGTGCCGGCCGGCCTGGCCCGGCCGGAGCTGCCGGGCGCGGAGCCGGTGCGCCCCTCCAGGAAGCGCAGAGTACTGCGGACTGCATTGCCGATCGAGCGTAAGTTCCAAGCCATGGGGAAACCATACCGGCACCACGCCCAGGCAGGCAGCGGGGCGGCAGCAGGGCAGCGGCCGAGGGGGCCGCGCTTCCCGGCGTGCCTCGAGGGTGAGAATTGTCGCGGGAATTCAGTGCAGCCGTTGAAGACGGGGATGCACTTCCGCGGGTCCGGACGTGGGAGACTATAGGTTCAGCTATGCGGCACGTCGCAGGATGGGAAACCAGCCCCAGCGCCGGTCCGTGGAAAAAGCCAACAGTAAGGACCCTGCGTGTCTCCCATGGCCCGCACCGCCCCGGTGCCCGCCGCAACAGATCCGGCCATCATCCGGAACTTCTGCATCATTGCGCACATTGACCACGGCAAATCCACACTGGCCGACCGGATGCTCCAGTACACCGGCGTTGTCCAGTCCCGTGACATGAAGGCCCAGTACCTGGACCGCATGGACATTGAGCGCGAACGCGGCATCACCATCAAGTCCCAGGCAGTCCGTATGCCCTGGGAGCTCGACGGCATCAGCTACGCGCTGAACATGATCGACACTCCCGGACACGTCGACTTCACCTACGAGGTCTCCCGCTCGCTCGCGGCCTGCGAAGGCGCGGTGCTGCTCGTGGACGCGGCCCAGGGCATCGAGGCGCAGACCCTCGCCAACCTCTACCTGGCGATGGAAAACAACCTCACGATCATCCCGGTCCTGAATAAAATCGACCTCCCGGCCGCCCAGCCCGGGAAGTACGCCGCGGAACTTGCCAACCTGATCGGCGGCGACCCCGACGACGTGCTCCGCGTCTCCGGCAAGACCGGCATGGGCGTCGAGGTTCTGCTGGACAAGATCGTCCGCGACCTGCCTGCCCCCATGGGCGACCCCAACGCGCCCGCCCGGGCCATGATCTTCGACTCTGTCTACGACACCTACCGCGGTGTGGTCACCTACGTCCGCGTGGTCGACGGCATGCTGCATCCCCGCGAACGCATCCAGATGATGTCCACCCGTGCCACGCACGAACTCCTCGAGATCGGTGTCAGCTCCCCGGAGCCCACCCCCTCCAAGGGCCTCGGCGTCGGCGAAGTGGGCTACCTCATCACCGGTGTCAAGGACGTCCGCCTGTCCAAGGTGGGCGACACCGTCACCAACCTGGCCAAGCCCGCCACCGAATCCCTCCCCGGCTATGCCGATGCCAAGCCGATGGTGTTCTCCGGACTGTATCCCCTGGACGGCACGGACTATCCGGTGCTCCGCGATGCGCTGGAGAAACTGATGCTCAACGACGCGGCGCTGGTCTATGAGCCCGAGACGTCCGCGGCGCTGGGCTTTGGTTTCCGGGTCGGCTTCCTGGGCCTGCTGCACCTGGAAATCACCCGTGAGCGGCTCGAACGCGAATACAACCTGGACCTGATCTCCACCGCCCCGAACGTGGAATACGAGGTGACGCTGGAGGACAAGAAGGTCGTCCACGTCACGAACCCCAGCGAGTACCCCAGCGGCAAGATCGCTGAGGTCCGCGAGCCGATGGTTTCCGCCACCATCCTTGCGCCGAACGAGTTTGTCGGCGCCATCATGGAGCTGTGCCAAAGCCGGCGCGGCGTCATGGGCGGCATGGACTATCTCTCGGAGGACCGGGTGGAAATCCGGTACCGCCTGCCGCTGGCCGAAATCGTCTTCGACTTCTTTGACATCCTTAAGTCCAAGACCCGCGGCTACGGCTCGCTGGACTGGAAGGCCGACGGCGAGCAGGTGGCCGACCTGGTCAAGGTGGACATCATGCTCCAGGGCGAGCAGGTGGACGCTTTCAGTGCCATCACCCACCGTGACAAGGCCTACGCCTACGGTGTGATGATGACGGGCAAGCTGCGCGAACTGATTCCCCGCCAGCAGTTCGAGGTCCCCATCCAGGCGGCCATCGGCTCCCGGATCATCGCCCGAGAGAGCATCCGGGCCATTCGCAAGGATGTCCTGGCCAAGTGCTACGGCGGTGACATCACCCGGAAGCGCAAACTGCTGGAGAAGCAGAAGGAAGGCAAGAAGCGCATGAAGATGGTGGGACGCGTCGAGGTCCCGCAGGAAGCCTTCATCGCCGCCCTCACCACGGACGAGTCCAAGGACAAGGCCAAGAAGTAACGGTGCCGGAAATGACTGTTGCAGTTCTCCAGGCGGGCCGGGCCCGTGCCTAGCGCGCTGCCGCTGGGCGACCCGGCGCCGCCGGACGGGCTGCTGCCCGGCCAGGCGCTGGAGGGCGCCGCGGCCCGCGCCTTCGGGCTGTACGTGCACATCCCGTTCTGTGCCGTGCGCTGCGGCTACTGCGATTTCAACACCTACACCGCCACGGAGCTCGGCGGCGGGGCCTCGCAGGACGCCTACGCCGGCACCGCCGTCGCGGAAGTGGACTTTGCCGCCGCCGTGCTCCGGGACAGCGGCCTGCCGCCACGACCGCTCAGCACCGTCTTTTTCGGCGGCGGAACACCGACTCTGCTCCCCGCTGAGGACCTGGCCCGCATTCTCACCACCGCCCTCGGGGCGTGGGGCCTCGAGCCGGGCGCCGAGGTCACCACGGAGGCGAACCCGGACTCGGTCACGCCCGAATCCCTGCAGCTGCTGGCTGACGCCGGTTTCACCAGGGTGTCCTTCGGCATGCAGTCTGCGGTGCCGCATGTCCTTAAGGTGCTGGACCGCACCCACACCCCCAGCCGGGTGCCCCAGGCCGTCGGGTGGGCCCGGGCGGCCGGCCTCGACGTCAGCCTTGACCTGATCTATGGAACGCCGGGGGAGTCGCTGGCGGACTGGCGCTACTCGCTGGAGACTGCCCTGTCGTACGAGCCGGACCACATCAGCGCCTACGCGCTGATCGTCGAGGAGGGCACCAAGCTTGCCGCGCAGATCCGCCGCGGCGAGGTGCCGGGAATCGACGACGACGACCACGCGGCCAAATATGAACTCGCCGATGAACTCATCTCCGCCGCGGGGCTGTCCTGGTACGAGGTCAGCAACTGGTCCCGCAGCCCGGAGCAGGCCTGCCGCCACAACCTCGCCTACTGGCGGGGCGACGACTGGTGGGGGATCGGCCCCGGCGCGCACTCCCACGTGGGCGGCGTGCGCTGGTGGAACGTCAAGCACCCCACCGCCTACGCCAACCGCCTGGGTTCCCGGCTCTCGCCGGCGGCCGGCCGGGAGACCCTTGACTCCGAGACCCGCAACGTGGAGCGCGTCATGCTCGAAACCCGGCTGAACTCGGGGCTGGAAATAGCCAGCCTGGGCGGACTGGGGGACACCGGACGGCACGCCGTCGCCGGACTCATCGCGGACGGCCTCGTTGACTCCGTGGCGGCCTTCCGCGGCACCCTCGTCCTGACGCTCAAGGGCCGGCTGCTCGCGGACGCCGTGGTCCGCAGGATCCTGCCGGACTGACCCCGCCTGCCGGCCTGCCGTGACCCGGCCCCGGCAGGGCAGCTCAGGGCAGGAGCTGCCGCGCTACTTGATCCAGCGGAGGTTGAACTCGTAGCGGTGCGGCTGGCCGCGGTTGACGTGGATGCCGGCCGCGACCGAGAAGCACGTCACGGCAATCCAGATGACCGTGGCCAGGACGGCGAAAATGTTGCCCACCACCGGCACGAAGACCAGCAGGTTGCACAGCACAGCAGCAATCGTGGGGGGCAGCGTGAAGTTGAGGGCTTCCTTGGACTCCTGCGCCGTGAACGGCCCGCGGTCCTTGAAGATCAGGTAAATCAGCAGCGAGGGAACACAGCCCAGGATGCCGCCGAAGTGGGCCAGCGTGGCCCACTGCCGGTCCTCGTTCGCCGTGAGCGGCAGCGCATTTGCGGGAACGCCATGGTACGGGGGCTGGCCATGGCCGGCCTGGTTGCCGTTGTGTTCGCGTGCGTCATCTGCCACGGTGTCGTCCTTCGGATTGCGGGTGGTGCGTTGGTGCCTGCAGGTGCCAGGGCTGCGCCGGGAGCGCAGCCGCCGTACCAAGAATACTTGCTCGGGCACGGAATCACGGATCGGCCCGCTGGCAGGGACGCCCGGCAGCCCCGGTCAGGGAACGGTGAGGAAGTCGATGACCTCTTCCACCCGGCCCAGCAGGGAGGGCTCCAGATCGGCATAGTTGCGGACCGCGCCGAGAAGCTTTTGCCAGCCCAGGCCGATGTCCTCCTTGGTGCTGTGCGGCCAGCCGAAGGCCGTCAGGATCCCGGTCTTCCAGTCCACCCCGCGGGGGATCACCGGCCACTTCTCGATTCCCAGGACGGCGGGCCGGATCGCCTGCCAGACGTCCACGTAGGGGTGGCCGACGATCAGGACGTTCCCGGCCGCGCCGGGGGTGGCCATCACAGCCGCGGCGATCCTGGATTCCTTGGAGTCGGGCACCAGGTGGTCCACCAGCACGCCCAGCCGGCGCCCGGGGCCGGGCCGGAAAGCCGCCACCGCGCCGGCGAGGTCGTCAATGCCGTGCAGAGGCTCGACGACGATGCCCTCCACCCGGAGGTCGTCACCCCAGACCTTCTCGACGAGTTCGGCGTCGTGCTTTCCTTCCACCCAGATCCGGCTCGCTTTGGCGACCTGGGCGCGCTGGCCCTCCACCCGGACGGAGCCGGACGCTGTTCTGGTGCCAGCGGCGGCTGCGGCGGACCGGGGCGCCGGCGGCATGAGCCGGATCGGCCGGCCCTCCAGCAGGAAGCCGAAACCGAGGCGGAAGGACCGGGACTTGCCGCGGCGGTCTTCAAGGGCCACCACATGCATCCCGCCGGACTTCTCCACGCGGGTGACGGCACCCACCCAACCGGACTGCACATCTTCGAGGACCATTCCGCGCTCCACGGGCACTTCAGGCAGCTGGGCCTTGGCGGGGGCGGACAGGTCCTGGGGGCCCCAGTTCTGGTACGACATCGGATACACACTGCTTTGCGCTCGGTTTGCTGCTGCGGGCTGTGCCCCAAAACACGCGCCCCGGGAGGAACGCCCGGAGCGAACTCAATGCTAACAACGCGGCGACTCATATTAGACTGGTTAGCACTTAGGCATGTCGAGTGCTAACCGCTGCGTGTCCGGCCACTGCGTATCCGGCGCGGCCGGCGGGCGGCGGCACCGGATGCGGGACAGTCGATAGGAGGTGGAGCGTGAGCGAACCGCGCAAACTCGAAGTGCTGCGCGCCATCGTGGAGGACTACGTCCATTCGCGGGAACCCGTCGGCTCCAAAGCGCTCGTGGAGCGGCACCACCTCGGCGTGTCCAGCGCCACGATCCGCAATGACATGGCGGCCCTGGAAGATGAGGGCCTCATCACGGCTCCACACACCAGCGCCGGACGCATCCCCACCGACAAAGGCTACCGGCTGTTCGTGGACCAGATTTCGGCGGTCAAGCCACTTTCGCCGGCGGAACGCCGCGCCATCCAGGCCCTGCTGGAAGGCTCCGACGACCTCGACGACGTCCTGGACCGGACGGTGCGGCTGCTTTCCCAGCTGACCAACCAGGTCGCCGTCGTGCAGTACCCGCACCTCAGCCGGGCCAAGGTGCGGCACATCGAATTCGTCCTGCTCGCCCCCCGCAAGGTGCTCGCCGTGCTGATCGCGGACACCGGCAAGGTGGAACAACGCGTGATCGACGTGGGGCAGGACCTTCAGGACGAGGCCCTGTCCGAACTGCGCACCCGCTTCCTCGGCAGCCTCACGGGGACGCCGCTGAACCTGCTGCCGCAGTCCCTGCAGTCCCTGATCGGCAGCTGCCCGCCGGCGCGGCGCAACGCCGCCCAGGCGTTGGCCCGAGGCCTCGAGGCCCTGGCCGCCAGCAGCCGCGAGGAGCGGATGGTCATGGCCGGAACCGCCAACCTGGCCCGCTCCAACGTCGACTTCCCGCTGACCATCGGCCCGGTCCTGGAAGCCCTCGAGGAACAGGTGGTCATGCTCCGCCTGCTGAGCGACATGGCCGCAGACCCACGGGGCGTCACGGTCAGCATCGGCCGGGAAAATCCCTACGACGGGCTCGCCGAGGCCTCTGTGGTGGCCACCGGCTACGGACCGGACGCGACGGCGAAAGTCGGGGTGCTGGGTCCCACCCGGATGGACTATCCGACCACCATGGCCGCCGTCCGGGCGGTCGCACGCTACCTTTCAAGGATTCTCGGCCCCTGACGGGCCGCGTCCACCCGCAACAGGCAGTGCCCCACCGGCAGTACAAAAAGGAAGAGATACACACTTTGAGCAGCCATTACGACGTTCTTGGAGTCTCCCGCGAAGCCACGGGAGAAGAGATCAAGAAGGCTTACCGCAAGCTGGCGCGCAACCTCCACCCGGACGTGAACCCCGGGGATGACGCCTCCGACCGGTTCAAGGCCGTCACGCACGCCTACGAGGTGCTGTCCGATCCGCAGAAGCGCCGGATCTACGACACCACCGGCAACGAGAACGGCACCGACAATGGCTTCGGCGGCGGCAGCTACTCCGGCCAGGGCTTCGCGTTCCAGGACATCTTCGAGACCTTCTTCGGCGCCGGCGGGCAGGCCGGACCGGCGTCCCGGGTCCGCCGCGGGCAGGATGCCCTCATCAGCGTCCGGATCGACCTCCGCGACGCCGTCTTCGGCGTCAACAAGAAACTCGAAGTCGACACCGCCGTCACGTGCCCCACCTGTGAAGGCTCATGCTGCCGCGAGGGCAGCCACCCGGAACGCTGCGACATCTGCGGCGGCTCCGGCCAGGTCCAGCGCGCCGTGCGTTCCATCCTCGGCCAGGTCATGACCACGGCACCCTGCGGGTCCTGCGAGGGCTTCGGCACCGTCATCAAGGATCCCTGCAACGAATGCGCGGGCCAGGGCCGCATCCGCAGCCGGCGCACCCTGACGGTCAAGGTCCCCGCCGGCGTCGCCACCGGCACCCGCATCCAGCTCTCCGGGCAGGGTGAGGCAGGCCCCGCCGGCGGACCCGCCGGCGACCTCTACGTGGAGATCCGGGTCAACACCGACGCCACGTACGTCCGCGACGGCGACGACCTGCACGCAAGCCTCAACATCCCCATGACGGCCGCCGCACTCGGCACCGAGCTCACGCTCGACACCTTCGACGGCCAGCAGGAGATCGACGTGAAGGCCGGCACCCAGTCCGGCGAGGTCATCACCCTCCGCGGACTCGGCGTCACCCACCTGCGCGGCTACGGCCGTGGCGACCTCAAGGTCCATCTCCAGGTCGACACCCCTGCCAAGCTCGACGCCGCCCAGGAGGATCTGCTCCGCCAGCTCGCGAAGCTGCGCGGCGAACAGTTCACCGAAGGAAAACTCGCCGCGAGCGGCGGGGTCTTCGCGAAGCTCCGGGACCGGCTCGGTAACCTGTAGCGGTGAGTAACCCGGTCTTTTTCACTGCCCCCGGCACCCTGGACGGGCTGGCCCCCGGGTCCGTCTTCGTCCTTGACGGACCCGAGGCCCGCCATGCGGTCACGGTGAAGCGTCTTGGTGTGGGGGAGGCCGTCGACATCGCCGACGGCGCCGGGAAGCGGCTGACCGGCGCCGTGTCCGCCGTCGCGCCCGGCGAGCTGACGGTGGAATGCTCCGGGCTGTCCGAGGAGCCCCTGCCGGAGGTCCGGCTGGTCCTGGTCCAGGCCCTCGCGAAAGGCGACCGGGACGAGCTCGCCGCGGAGACAGCGACCGAACTGGGGATCGACGCCGTTGTGCCCTGGCAGGCCGAACGCTCGATTGTCCGCTGGAAGGCCGAACGCGCGGCCAAGGCCCACGCCAAGTGGCAGTCGGTCGTCACGGCGGCGGCCAAACAGGCACGCCGTGCGTGGATCCCGGAAGTCCGCCCCGCCGTCGACGGCGCCGGCCTGCAGGCGGCAGTGGCCGCCGCGGACCTCGCCATCATCCTGCATGAGGACGCCGTCCGTCCGCTGCGTCAGGTGCTGGAGGCCTGGCACCACACCAGGGCCGGTGGCGCCGGCTCGGGCAGCGACGGCCCGGGTGGGGGCCGCGAGGTGCTGCTGATCGTCGGACCCGAGGGTGGCATCAGCCCGCGGGAAGTCACCAGGCTCTGCGACGCCGGCGCGGTGACAGCCTTGCTGGGGCACCATGTGCTGCGCTCGTCCACGGCCGGTCCCGCCGCGACGGTCCTCGCCAGCGACATCCTGGGCCGCTGGTAGCCCGGGTTCAGCCCAAGACGCGATCGGCTGCTCCATAACGGCCCTTCTGAGGGTTCAGAACGGCCGTTACGGAGCAGCCGATGCCAAATCCGGCAGGGTTGCCCTATTTAGCAGGAGCTGCCCTATGTGACTGTGAACCCGCGGGTATCAACGTTCAGGTCCTCGGCCGGATTGCCATCCTCAAGCTGGGAGACCCGGACCTCATAGCTGCCGGGGCCAAGGTTGACCGACAGGCTGAAGGCTCCCGATTGGCCTGCCTCGGCAGAGACCGTGACCGTCCCGTTCAGGTACTTCGTCTCGACGCTGCCGTCGATGCGCAGAATCTCCCACCGGAGCTTGCCGCCCGCAGCGGTGCTGCGGCCGGAGATCTTGACCGCACCGTCCGCCACGGAGGTCCCTTCCTGGGGATCGATGATCCACACCGGGGCGACCATCCCTGCGCTGCGTGACGTCGGGGAACCAAGCCGGACATGGTTGAAAGCGACATAGTCGGTATGCCCGTCCACCAGCACCACCACCTGGATCTGCTGGCCGGCGTCGATCAGCCCCGCGCTGGCAGCGGCCGCCGTCGCGGTGTAAACGAGCTGCTGCACCGCCCGCTCGGCCATGGCCGGATCCACATTGCTGTTGAAAGCGTCCGCCGACATGTCCACGGTGATGACGTTTTTGCCGGAGATGGAGCTTGCCAGCTTCTTCGGGTTCTGCCAGGGAGTGAAGAAATCAGGATCGAGGGGCTTCTGGGACATCATGACCCGGACCGCCCGCGTGACGGGGTTGTCCTGTTCCGGGACATCACGGAACTCGCGGTAAAGGAACGTGCTGTCATTGCTCCGGCCGATCCAGTACACCGGCGCCTTGTTGGACGCCTGGGACGTTTCCAGCGGTGCGCTGGTGGTCGGCGCGGATGCCTGGGCAGACAGGGCCTGGGCCGGCGGGCTGGAGTCCGTGATGCCGGGCTGGGGGGTGGCCACGCAGCCGGACAGGGCCAGCGCAGCAGGCAGCACCACCAGCAGCACGGCCCGGCGTGTCCGCCTGCCTGCTGCTGTCTGCCCCATCCCGCGTTGCCTGATGGCCGCCGCCTTCGCTGCTCGGTTACTGATTGTCCTGCTGTCCGCTCACCGGCTGAAAAGACGTGGCGGAGGCCGATTTCCAGCATCGCACACGGGCCCGGCGCGAAACCGTGGATTCAGCCAGCGGCCAGGAACTGCAACGGGAACGATATCCGGCTGATACAAAGTTGATACCTAACGTTCCGATCCCCGCTTAGGCAGGACAGGCCAACCGCCGGCCGGCACGGTACACGAGGACTTCGGCTGGGACAGAGCCCTCTTTGCCTACTCCTCGGGTGCGCCGGACCCAAGCCAGTCAGCTGCCATGGACTTCGGACGCCACGTCATCCCGCTCGTCCGGCAGGAAATCGCGCACCGGAAGGCCACCAGGCGTCCTGCTGGGTGCCGTTGATCCGGCGTCGTCCGACCGCCCCGGCGCGGGCGCAACGCCGGATCCGAACGGGCGCCGGGTCCGCCGTGCTGGCGTAAGATGGACGTACCCGTTGCCCCGGCCGCGGACGGCGAGCACCGCCGTCGGGCCGGATCACGGCACAGACCATTTCCGAACTGGAGGGGACCAGAGGCCCGCGGGCCAACACCATGACTGAAGCAGCGAACGGCAAGGCCCGGATCAGCGCCGGAGAGCGCTCCGCAGGTGAATTCCCCCACTCCCTACCAGGGCTGCGGACGGAGGTAGTCCTGTTCGACAGTTCCGATCAGATGGTCCAGTCCCTCGGCAGTCATGACGAGGCCCTGCGCTTCATCGAGACCCAGTTCCCGGCCGTCGACTTCCACGTCCGCGGCAATGAGCTCGCCATCAGCGGGCCTGCCGCCGACGTACCGCGGATCATGCGCCTGCTCAACGAGGTCCGGGGCCTCGTCGCCCGGGGCACCGTCATCACTCCCGCTGTCCTGCAGCAGCTCGTGTCGATGCTCCGGACCCAGTCCCTGCAGAACCCGGTCGACGTGCTCACCCACAACATCCTCTCGAGCCGGGGCAAGACGATCCGGCCAAAGACGCTGAACCAGAAGAACTACGTGGACGCGATTGACGCCAACACCGTGATCTTCGGCATCGGACCGGCCGGTACCGGCAAGACGTACCTGGCGATGGCCAAAGCCGTCCAGGCGCTGCAGCAGAAGGAAGTCACGCGGATCATCCTGACCCGTCCCGCCGTCGAGGCGGGCGAGCGGCTGGGGTTCCTGCCCGGCACGCTCAGCGACAAGATCGACCCCTACCTGCGCCCGCTTTACGACGCCCTGCACGAAATGATGGACCCCGAATCCATTCCGCGGCTGATTGCGGCCGGCACCATCGAGGTCGCCCCGCTCGCCTACATGCGCGGACGCACGCTCAACGATGCCTTCATCATCCTGGACGAGGCGCAGAACACGACCCCGGAGCAGATGAAGATGTTCCTCACCCGGTTGGGCTTCGGCTCCAAGATGGTGGTCACCGGTGACGTCACTCAGGTGGACCTGCCCTTCGGGACCCGGTCCGGTCTCCGGATCGTGGAGGACATCCTGCAGGGCATCGAGGACGTCAATTTCACCGTCCTGGACGCCTCCGACGTCGTCCGGCACCGCCTGGTGGGCGACATCGTCAACGCCTACAGCGTCTGGGACGAGATCCAGAGGAACCGGGTCAAGCATTCCGTGGCCCGCGACAAACGGGGAGACCAAGCGTGAGCATCGAGGTCAACAACGAATCCGGCGTCACCGTTGATGAGGCGGAGCTGGTGCGGCTGTCCCGGTTCATTTTCGAGCGTCTCTTCATCCACCCGCAGGCCGAGCTGTCGATCCTGCTCGTGGACGAGCCGGCCATGGAGAAGCTGCACATCGAACTGATGGACGAGCCCGGCTCCACTGACGTGCTCTCGGTCCCCATGGATGAGCTGACGCCAGGCACACCGGACAAGCCCACCCCCCAGGGCATGCTCGGCGACATCGCCATCTGCCCGCAGGTCGCCGAGGTCCAGGCGGTGAACGCCGGCCACTCCACCCAGGATGAAATGCTGCTGCTCACCACGCACGGCATCCTGCACCTGCTCGGCTTCGACCATGCCGAGCCGGAGGAGAAGGAAGAGATGTTCGGCCTCCAGCGCGAACTGCTCTCTGCCTTCACCGGCAAAGACGCCCCGTCAGAGACGATTCAGTGACGCCACTGATCCTTGCCGGCATGGCGCTGGTGTTTATTAGTTTTGCGGCGTTCCTGACCGCGGCTGAATCTGCCTTCAACTACCTTTCCCGGCATGAGGCCGAAGCTGCGATCCTGCAGAGCCGCGGCAACGCGCTGAAGCGCATCATGGCGCAGCCAATCGCGCATATGCGGGCCCTGCGCTTCTGGCGCATCTGGTTTGACATGGCCTCAGCGGTCGCCGTGACCGTGTTGCTGAACAGCCTGCTCGACAACGTCTGGCTCGCGGGGCTGATCGCGACCGGCGTCATGGCGGTGCTGGGCTTTGTGATCGTGGGCGTGTCCCCGCGGCAGATCGGCCGGATGCACTCCGCCGGCCTGGTCCGCTTCAGCGCCCCGCCGATCCGCTGGCTGTGCTGGGCGCTCGGACCAATCCCCGGCTGGCTCGTCACCGTGGGCAGCGCCGTCGCCCCCGGTACCCCCGCGGATACCCAGGCCTTCTTCAGCGAAGAGGAATTCCGGGAGCTGGTGGACCGCGCCACGGAGTCCGACGTGATCGAGGACAACGAGGCCGAGCTGATCCAGTCGGTGTTCGATTTCGGCGATACCCTGGTCCGCTCGGTGATGGTGCCCCGCACCGACATCCTGAGCATCGACTCCGGTTCCAGCCTGCACCGGGCCATGTCGCTGTTCCTGCGCTCGGGTTATTCCCGGGTCCCCGTCATCGGCGAGAACACGGACCAGGTCCTGGGCATCGTCTACCTGAAGGACGTGGCCGCGGTCATCCACAACCTTGGCCCCGACGAGGTTCCCCCGGCCGTTGACGAACTGGCCCGCGGGGTGCGCTACGTGCCTGACTCCAAACCGGTGAGTGAACTGCTGCGCGAACTGCAGAAGGAATCAACCCACGTCGCGATCGTGATCGACGAATACGGCGGCACCGCCGGGCTCGTCACGCTGGAGGACCTCATCGAGGAAATCGTCGGCGAAATCGTCGACGAGTACGACACCGAGAGTGCGGAGGCGGTGGAACTCGGCGACGGGACCTACCGGGTCAGCGCGCGGATGAGCATCGAGGACCTCGGCGAACTCTTCGACCTGGAGCTCGACGACGACGAAGTGGACACCGTTGGCGGCCTGCTCGCCAAAGCCCTCGGGCGGGTGCCGATCGTCGGCAGCGCGGTCGAGGTCCATGGGCTGTCCCTCCGGGCCGACCGGCTTGAAGGCCGGCGGAACCGGGTCAGCCACATCATTGCGTCCGCCGTACCAAAAGAAGAAACTGACCTTGAAGACCTTCTCGACGAGGCCGCACCAATCCAACAGGGAGTCTCACGTGAGCAAGCAGAATAAGTCCGACGGCGAAGCCGCACACGGCGGCTACCGGGCCGGGTTTGCCGTGCTGGTCGGGCGGCCCAATACAGGCAAGTCCACCCTCACCAACGCCCTGGTCGGCCAGAAGGTGGCCATCACCTCGGCCAAGCCGCAGACCACGCGGCACACCATCCGCGGCATCGTGCACCGGGAGGACGGGCAGCTGATCCTCGTGGACACACCGGGCCTGCACCGCCCGCGCACCCTGCTGGGGAAGCGGCTGAACGAACTCGTCGCCGACACCCTCGCCGAGGTCGACGCGATCGGCTTCTGCCTGCCGGCCAACGAGAAGATCGGCCCCGGTGACAAGTTCATCGCCGCCCAGCTCGCGGCCATCGGCAACAAGCCGGTCATCGCGATCGTGACGAAGTCCGACACCGTGGACCGCCAGGCCCTCACCGAACAACTGCTCGCCGTCGACGCCCTGGGCCGCGAGGTCCTCGGCGAGGACGGCTGGAAGGATATTGTCCCGGTTTCCGCCGCCGACGGCTTCCAGGTCAAGACCATTGCCGACGTGCTGATCGGCCTTATGCCGCTGTCGCCGCCGCTGTACCCGGACGGACACCTGACGGACGAACCGGAAGCCGTGATGATCGCCGAACTCATCCGGGAAGCTGCCCTCGAAGGCGTCCGCGACGAACTGCCGCACTCCCTCGCGGTTGTCGTCGATGAGATCGTCCCGCGGGAAGGGCGGCCTGAAGACAAGCCGTTCCTCGACGTCCGGGTCAACCTGTACGTGGAACGCCCCTCCCAGAAAGCCATCATCATCGGCAAGGGCGGCGCCCGGCTCCGCGAAGTCGGCACCAACGCGCGGAAGGGGATCGAGGCGCTGCTCGGCGCGCGCATCTACCTGGACCTGCACGTGAAGGTCGCCAAGGACTGGCAGCGTGACCCGAAGCAGCTCGTGAAGCTCGGTTTCTAGGCGCATTCCGGCGCTGTACCGGCCTCCGCCACGGCCTCCGCCGCTCCCATGGATCCCGCAATCGGGGAATTCCCAGATTCGGACTCTAAAATGGTCGGACCCCGTTCGTGAAAGAAGGCTCAACCTTGTCTCGACCCCGTGAAGACCGCGCAGGCGGAGCCGGATTCCCGGTTCGGCCCGGTTCTGCTGCCCGGCACACGGACGACCCCTCGCTCGGACCGGCACGGCACCTTGGCTCAGCCCGCGGCATGCCCGGCTGGCTGAAGATCGGGACCGCCGTCGTCTCCATCCTTCTGGTCGCGGTCATTGCCTTCGGCGCCTACTGGGCCATCCGCCTGCAGGGCAACATCACCAAGGCATCGCTGGGGGCCGGAAGCGAGAAGACCGAGGGCGCGGTGGACGACTCGCGGGACCGGATGCAGATCCTGGTCCTTGGCTCGGACACCCGTGACGGGAAGAATTCGCAATACGGCGGGGCCGGCGACTCCACCGGCTACGGGCACTCCGACGTCATGATGCTGCTGGACATCTCTGCTGACAACAAGCGTGTCAACGTCATCAGCTTCCCCCGGGACCTGCTCGTTGATATCCCGAAGTGCACCGACCAGGAAACCAAGCGGGAGTTCCCGGCCCAGAAGAACGTCATGATCAACGCGGCCATGTCCGAGGCCGGCATCGGCTGTGCCGTGGACACCGTGAACAAGCTCACGGGCCTGGAAATTGACCACTTCATGATGGCGGACTTCAATTCGGTCAAGGAACTGTCCAACACTGTCGGCGGCGTCGACGTCTGCATCAGCGACGCCGTCTACGATCCCGACTCGGGGCTGCGGCTTCCCAAGGGCACTTCCAAGGTCCAGGGCGAGCAGGCCCTGGCGTTCCTGCGTGCCCGCCATGCCTTCGCCGACGGCGGTGACCTCGGCCGGATCAAGGGCCAGCAGGGGTTCCTGTCCGCGCTGGTCCGCAAGATCAAGGACGACGGCACCCTCAGCAACCCCGCGAAGACGCTTCAGATCGCGGATGTCGTCACCAAGAACCTCACGATCGATGAGGGCATGGCCTCGGTCCCGACGCTGCTGACGGTCGCCAACCGGCTGAAGAACATCGACGTGGGCAAGGTGGCGTTCGTTGCCGTGCCCACGGCGCCCGCTGTCAGCGACGTGAACCGCCTGCAGCTCGCCGAACCCGCGGCGTCGCAGCTGTTCGCCGCGATGCGCAAGGACATCGACCTGACGGACCCGACCGCGACGCCGAGCCCGTCCGCCTCCCCGGACGCCAGCGCCGGTGCCAGCGCCAGCGCGGAGCCGACACCCAGCCAGAGCGCCGCCGCCTACGACAAGGCAGTTCAGCCCGTCACGGTGGCAAACGGTTCCGGTGTTTCGGCGCGGACCCAGGAGATCATCAAGGCCCTCACCACCGGCGGCTTCACCCAGCTCGCCCAGCTGGCCGCCCGGCCCGTAGCGGCCACTGCGGTCTACTACGGTGCGGGTTACGGGGATGTGGCCGCTGACGTTGCCACGCTGCTGGGGATCCCGGCGGCCCAGGTGCTGCCGGCCGCCGGCGTCAACGGCGTCCAGGTCTACCTGGGCAGCGACCTCGTGGGCGGCACCGCGAGCGGGGACGCCCCCGTGGAACTGCCCTCGGACATTGTCAACCAGACCGCCGGCGACGTCGTCTGCCAGCAGGCCAACCCGGCACTGATCACGCGCTGACGAAGCCGCGTCAGAAGGGCGCCGCGGCAAAGAAGAGGGCTGGCCGCAGGAGTTTTCCTGCGGCCGGCCCTCTCTTGTGTCCGGGCTGTAGTTGGGGACGGCGCCTACCAGATGCTGACGCGACCGGCCGGGGGCATCCACATGCCGTCCTGTTCCGCGGTGCCGAAAGCTTCGTGGAAGGCGTCAAGGTTCCTGGCGATCTGGTTGGTGCGGAATTCGTTGGGAGAGTGCGGATCCGTGGCGAGCCGCCGGATCGCTTCCTCGTTCCGCATGACCTGGCGCCAGCCGGCAGCCCAGGACGCAAAGAAGCGCTGCACACCGGTCAGGCCGTCCAGTACCGGCGGCTCCTGGCCGTCGAGGCTGATCAGGTAGGCCTTGTAGGCAATCGTCAGGCCGCCGAGGTCACCGATGTTTTCACCGAGGGTCAGTTTGCCGTTGACGGTGTGCCCCGGCGCTGCCGTGGGGGAGAGGGCATCGAACTGGGCCACCAGCCTGGAGGTCAGCGACTCAAAGGCCGTGCGGTCGTCCTCTGTCCACCAGTTCCGGAGCAGGCCGCTGCCGTCGTACTGGGAGCCCTGGTCATCGAAGCCGTGGCCAATTTCGTGGCCGATGACGGCTCCGATGCCGCCGTAGTTGACGGCGTCGTCAGCGTCGGCGGTGAAGAACGGCGGCTGCAGGATGGCGGCCGGGAACACAATCTCGTTGAGCAGCGGGTGGTAGTACGCGTTCACCGTCTGCGGCGTCATGAGCCACTTTTCCCGGTCCACGGGCTTGCCCACCTCATCAAGGTGCCGGTCGACGTCGGCGCTGTGCGCCCGCTCCACATTGCCCAGCAGATCCGCCGGGTCGATCTCCACCGCGGAGTAGTCGATCCACTTGTCCGGGTAACCAATCTTGGCACGGAAGGAATCGAGCTTCTTCAGCGCCTCATGTTTGGTTTCCTCGCCCATCCAGGCAAGGCCGGCGATGGATTCGCGGTAAGCCTCGATCAGGTTCGCCACCAGCGACTCCATCCGGTCCTTGTGGGTTTCCGGGAAGTGCCGGGCAACGTAGATCTGGCCGACCGCCTCGCCGAGCGCGGCCTCGACGACGGCGACCCCCCGCTTCCACCGGTCCTTGTTGCGCGGCGTTCCGCTGAGCGCGGTGCCGTAGAAGGCGAAATTCGCATCAACCAACGCGGCGGAGAGATAGGGGGCGGCCGCGCTGATGACGCGCAGCGCGAGCCATTCCTGCCAGACGGACAGCGGCTCGGAGTCCAGCAGCGATGCTGCCCCGGCAAAGAAATCCGGGGTGCTCACGACGAGTTCGGCGCGCTTCTCCGGCGCGATCGCGGCGGCGTCGAACCACGTCGTCAGGAGCGGGAAGAGCTCCGTCGCCTCATCGGCTGACTTGAGGTTGTAGGTCTTCTGCGGATCACGAAGCGTGACTTTGTCCCAGTGGTGCGAGGCGAGTGCCGTCTCCAGCGCCACGACGCGGCCGGCCGCGTCTTCCGGGCCGGCGACGCCGGCCAGGCCGAAGACGGTCTTTATGTGGTCCGTGTAGGCCTGCACCACCGGCGCGAACTTCTCCTCGCGGTAGTACGACTCATCGGGCAGGCCCAGCCCGCCCTGGCCGGTGTACAGCAGGATCCGGTCCGGGTTTCCGGCGTCGGGGGCGGGATAGATGTAGAAGAGGCCGCCCACGTCCGCACGGACCAGGCGCCCTGCCAGTGCCACGAGCCCGGCGACAGACTCTGTGGAGAAGACCTCGTCGAGCCGCTGCCTGATCGGGTCCAGGCCCCTGGCTTCCACCGTGGCCTCGTCCAGAAAGCTGTTGTAGAGGTCCCCGATCTTCTGCTCGATCCCGCTGGAATCCGTGCCCCGGCCGGCCGCGTCCTCGATGATTTCCTTCACCGCGAGTTCCGAGCCGTCCCGCAGCGCTGTGAACGTCCCCTCCAGGGGCCGGTCATCCGGGATCTCGGTGCTCTTGAGCCAGGTGCCGTTGACATGCTGGTACAGGTCATCCTGCGGCCGGACAGAGAAGTCGATGTTGGACAGGGCGATCCCCGAAAGTGGCACGGATGCTCCTTTGAGAGGCAGCCCGGCGCCGCCTTGTTACGGGATACCGGTCTGCATGGTGGACGTTACGAAGGTGTGGCTCCTTCATCTTACGCACCCGTGTTAGTGTGAAATGGTGCGCGCAGAACTGCTTCTTCTTAGCTGCCGCGGCGAGGCCTCAGACGCGATCTAGCGCAAGGCCCACCCTCGCTGCGGAGTTTGTGTTGCCCGGCCACCCTTTCACCAGGAATCACAGAAAAGGCCCCGATTGTAATGCGAAACGCACAGAAATCCTCAGGAATGCCCGTCCACCGCTACGTCCCGTTCCAGGACCTGATCACGGTTGAACTTCCGGACCGCACCTGGCCGGACAAGGTCATCACCAAGGCCCCGCGCTGGTGCGCCGTGGACCTGCGTGACGGCAACCAGGCCCTGATCGACCCGATGAGCCCGGCCCGCAAGCTGAAGATGTTCCAGCTGCTGGTCCGGATGGGCTACAAGGAAATCGAAGTCGGGTTCCCCTCCGCGTCTCAGACGGACTTCGACTTCGTCCGGCAGCTGATCGAGGGCAACCACATCCCGGACGACGTCACCATCCAGGTCCTCACCCAGGCCCGCGAACACCTGATCGAGCGGACCTACGAGTCCCTCGTCGGCGCCAAGCAGGCGATCGTGCACCTCTACAACTCGACGTCGGTCCTGCAGCGCCGGGTAGTTTTCAACCAGGACGAAGACGGCATCCTGGACATCGCACTCCAGGGCGCGCGGCTGTGCAAGAAGTACGAGGAGACCCTGCAGGACACCCACATCACCTACGAGTACTCACCGGAATCCTTCACGGGGACCGAACTGGAGTACGCCGTCCGGGTCTGCAACGCCATCGCCGACGTCTTCGAGGCCTCCGCCGACAGCCAGGTCATCATCAACCTGCCGGCCACGGTGGAAATGGCCACCCCCAACGTCTACGCCGACTCCATCGAGTGGATGAGCCGGAACCTGCACCCGCGCGAGGGCATCATTCTTTCGCTGCACCCGCACAATGACCGCGGAACGGGCGTCGCGGCCGCGGAGCTGGGCTACCTGGCCGGTGCCGACCGGATCGAAGGCTGCCTGTTCGGCAACGGCGAGCGGACCGGGAACGTGGACCTGGTGACCCTGGGCCTGAACATGTTCGTCCAGGGCGTCGACCCGATGATCGATTTCTCCGACATCGACGAGGTCCGGCGCACCGTGGAGTACTGCAACCAGCTGCCCGTGGCCGAGCGCGCACCCTACGGCGGGGACCTTGTCTTCACCGCATTCTCCGGTTCGCACCAGGACGCGATCAAAAAGGGCCTGGAGGCGCTGGAGAAGGACGCCGCCGCCGCCGGCAAAAACGTCGCCGACTACCCCTGGCAGGTCCCGTACCTGCCGGTCGACCCGAAGGACCTCGGCCGCAGCTACGAGGCCGTCATCCGGGTCAACTCCCAGTCGGGCAAGGGCGGCGTCGCCTACCTGCTGAAGAACGAACACAACCTGGACCTGCCCCGGCGCGCCCAGATCGAGTTCTCCGGCGTCATCCAGAAGCAGACGGACACCATGGGCGGCGAAGTCAGCGGCGCCCAGCTCTGGCAGGTCTTCCAGGACGAGTACCTGCCCTCCGGTTCGGCTGACGCGCAGTGGGGACGCTACGCCCTCGGCCCGTTCAGCACCGAGACGGACGAGGACGGTTCCATGACGCTGCACGCCGCACTCAAGGTCGACGGCGCGGTGGTCCACCGCACCGGCACCGGCAACGGTCCAATCGCTGCCCTCCTGAGCATCCTGCGCGAAGACGGCGTCGACGTCCGGGTCCTTGACTACAGCGAACACGCCCTGTCCGAGGGCGGCAGCGCCCTCGCCGCAGCCTACGTCGAATGCGCCGTGGGGGAGCGCGTGCTGTGGGGCGTCGGGATCGACGCCAACACGTCCACATCCTCGCTCAAGGCCGTCATCTCGGCCGTGAACCGGGCCATCCGGGACGCGCGCGCCTGACCGGCGGGTCACTGCGCCGCCGGCCGATCCGCCGGCGGCGCAGTGCTGCTTTCCCCAATGGCAGCGTTTCCGTCCAAGACAGTGCGAAGATTAACCGTGGCCCAACCATCCTCCTTTGCCTCCCGCGCCTACCGTGATGACGGTGTCGTCCTGCGTACCCACAAGCTGGGCGAGGCGGACCGCATCATCACCATCCTGACCAAACACCACGGCCAGGTCCGCGCGGTAGCCAAGGGCGTCCGGCGCACCAGCAGCCGCTTCGGCGCACGGCTGGAACCCTTTATGGTCGCGGACCTGCAGCTGATTTCCGGCCGGAGCCTCGACATCGTCACGCAGGCCGTCGCCAAGGGGGCCTACGGCGGCAACATCGCCGCGGACTACGGCCGCTACACCGTCGCAGCCGCCATGACCGAGACGGCCGAGAAGCTCACCGACGTCGACGGCGAAGCGGGCACCGCCCAGTACAACCTCCTCGTCGGCGCCCTGGCATCGCTGAGCCGCGGGGACCACACCCCGGAACTCATCCTCGATTCCTACCTGCTGCGGGCCCTCTCCACCGGCGGCTGGGCACCGAGCTTCACCGACTGCGCGCGCTGCGGGGCCCGTGGCCCGCACAAGGCGTTTTCGGCCCCGCTTGGCGGCATGGTGTGCGCCGACTGCCGTCCGCCGGGGTCCCCCGCGCCCGCCGCGGAAACGGTCCAGCTGCTCGGCGCCCTGCTGACCGGGGACTGGACGAGAGCGGACGCGTCCGTCCCCGTGCACCGCCGCGAGGCAGCGGGCCTGGTGGCCAGCTACCTGCAGTGGCATCTGGAACGTGTCCTGAAATCCCTCAAACATGTGGAGCGAACGTAACTGTGGCGTTGGGTAGGAATGTGGCGTTGGGTAGGAATGTGGCGTTGGGCAAAAAGAAGAGTCCGGTCCGGCAGCGGAGCACCCCGGTGGTGAGCCCGTACCCGCACCCCTCCGGGGCCGTCCCCCCGGCCATCCCCGCGGAGTTCATCCCGCGGCACGTCGCCATTGTCATGGACGGCAACGGCCGTTGGGCCAACCAGCGCGGCCTGCCGCGGATCGAAGGCCACAAAGCGGGGGAACCGGCCCTGCTGGATGTAGTGGCCGGAGCCATCGAGCTCGGCATCGAGCACGTCAGTGTCTATGCCTTTTCCACCGAGAACTGGCGCCGCTCACCCGAGGAGGTGCGCTTCCTGATGGGTTTTAACAAGGACGTGCTACGCCGCCAGCGCAACCAGCTGGACGAATGGGGTGTCCGGATCCGCTGGTCCGGCCGGCGTCCCAGGCTGTGGGGCTCGGTGATCCGCGAACTGGAAGAGGCCGAGGACTTCACCCGTGGCAACAGTACTTGCACCCTGAACATGTGTGTTAACTACGGCGGGCGCGCCGAAATCGCGGATGCGGTGTCCGCCATCGCGGAAGAGGTGGCGGCCGGGCGGCTCAAGCCGGGCGCCATCACCGAGAAGACGATCCAGAAATATCTGGACGAGCCGGACCTGCCCGACGTCGACCTGTTCCTGCGCAGCTCCGGCGAGCAGCGGCTCTCCAACTTCATGCTCTGGCAGTCGGCCTACGCGGAGTTCGTCTTTATGGACACCCTGTGGCCCGACGTGGACCGGCGCACCTTGTGGGACGCCGTCGAAATCTATGCCCAGCGGGATCGCCGCTACGGCGGCGCGGTGGACGCGGCGGCACCTGCCGGGCCCGCCTGACCCCGGGCCCGCCAGCCCCAGCCGGCCCGGGTGCAGGGGCGGTCAGCCCGGGTACAGGCTTAGCCAGAGCACCAAATCGTCGTAGGCTTCCCGCCGCACAGCGCGGCGTGAGAGGAAGATGTCGTGGATCGCCCCCGGGTAGCGGAAGACCGCCGCCCGGCGGCCCAGCCCGAGCGCCCGGCGCGCCGTTTCCTCCACATCGATCACAGCGTCGACGTCCATGAGTTCCTCTGACCATTCGGGCTGGATCCGGGTGCGGCCCGACAGCATCACCAGCACCGGCGACGTGATGTCGAGCCGCCGCGCCACGGCCGCGTGGCCGGCCATGACTGCCTTCGTCCAGCCCGGCCTGACGGGGAACGCCTGCCTCGGCCGCCACGCGGGATCCACGACCCATTCGCCGTGCGCCGTGCCGCTCACGCTGTCCCAGTAGCCGGGCATGCTGGGCAGCAGCAGCGGCCGGCGCGGGTCCGTGCGCGCCAGCGGTTCCACCAAATGCATCGCGATGTTCCGGATCAGGCTGCTGCCCTGCAGTTCCAGCCAGGGCGCATTAAGGATCAGGGTGCCCAGCTGGCCCGGATTCCGGTCCGCCCAGAGCGCCGCCACGAGGCCGCCGAGGGAATGCGCGAGCACGTGCACCGTCGGATCTCCCGGGCGGCCGGTGCGTCCGGCGATGTCGGTGCCGATCACTGCCAGCGCCGCCGCAATGTCCTCGTCATAGACGGCCAGGTCGTCCGTGTAGCCGGGGGTCTGCCACTCCCGGAGGCTGCGTCCGAATTTCCGCAGGTCCAGGGCGTAGAAGTGGAATCCGCTGGCAACAAGGTGATCGGCGAGTTCGGCCTGCAGGAAATAGTCAGCCCAGCCGTGGAGGTAGAGGACCACCTTCTCCGGCGCCCGGATGCCCGGGACATCCGGGCCGCGGACCGCTGTTGCGGCCGCACCTCCGCCCGGGCCGGCATGCCGCACCAGGGTCGCGACAACGGGTCCCTCGTCGTCTGAAGACAGGGGCAGGTCCAGGCTCTGAAAGCGGCGGCCCAGCACATCGTCACGCCACAGCGGCCGCACCACGGGAACGCTCATGCGCTGCCGCCGTCGTCGAGCACATACGCGCGGAGCCAGCGGGCCAGCCGGGCATAGGCGTCGGCCCGGACGCGCGGGGCCGACAGGAACACATCATGCAGGGCCCCGTCGATCCGTTCCAGCGTGACGTTGCGGCCCAGGCTGAGGGCGCGCAGGGCGATGGTGTTGACATCCAGGACCGCGTCCGTGCGCCGCATCGATTCCTTCCAGAGCATCCCGTTGGCGCTGGCCCCGGAGATCAGGACGAGGATGGGGACGTCGATGTTCAGTCCCCGCGCCACCCGCGACTGGCCGGTGAGAACGGCGCTCAGCCAGCCCGCGCGGACGGGGAACGCCCGGGGCGGGCGGTAGTTGTCATCCAGCGTCCATTCGCCCTCTGCCGCGCTGCTGATGCTGCGCCAGTAAAAGGACCGCTCCGGCAGGCGGATGACGGCCTCGGGCCAGAACCGCGCGAGCGGCTCCACCATGGTCCGGGCGGCACGGCGCAGGGCAGGGCTGCCGTGCATTTCCAGCCACGGGCTGTCCAGGATCAGCTGCGAGACCACCCCCGGATGCCGGCTGGCCCACAGCGCCGCAATCAGCCCTCCGGTGGAGTGCCCCATCAGCGCCACGGATGGAGCTGTTTCCGCCGCAGGGTGCAGGGAGGCGATGATGCCGATCGCTGCGGTGATCTCGGCGTCGTAATCGTCCAGGTCCGCAACATAGCCGCCGTGCGCCCCGGCCTGCAGGCTCCGCCCGTGGTTGTGCATGTCCAGGGCGAAGAACGCGAAGCCCTGGCTGGCCCAGAATTCGGCGAGTTCCTCGTTGAAGAAGTAGTCGCTCCAGCCATGCAGGAACAGCACGGCCCGGGCCGGGTGCCCGCCGGGCGCACCCGCTCCGGGCATGTGCCGTACCAGCGTGGCGGTCCGTTCCACGCCGTCCGGGCCGGACGCCGGGAAGGCGCAGGCCTCGAAATCGTCGCCGAGGATATCGGATACCCACTCCACGGCAGGCACCTAGACCGCCGACGCCGCGGCGCGGCCGGCCGAGCGCCCGGAAAACAGGCAGCCGCCGAGGAACGTTCCTTCGAGGGCGCGGTAGCCGTGGATGCCGCCGCCGCCAAACCCAGCAGCTTCCCCGGCGGCGAAGAGTCCGGGGACCGGCTGCCCGGCGCCGTCCAGGACCCGGGACTGCAGGTCGGTGTGGAGTCCGCCCAGGCTTTTCCGCGTGAGCACCGAGAGCCGCACGGCCAGCAGCGGCCCGTGCCTGGGGTCCAGCAACCGGTGCGGCGGCGCCACCCGCATGATCCTGTCGGTGGCGAATCGTCGGGCGGCGCGGATCGCGGCGAGCTGCGGGTCTTTGCCCAGGCCGCTGTCGAACTGCCGGTCCCGGGACCGGATCAGCCGGTCCAGCCCGGCGGGGTCAATCAACGGCTGGCCGGTGAGGGCGTTCATGGCGGCGGCGAGTCCGGCGGGCGTGCCGGCCTGCAGGAAGTCGACCCCGCGGTCCAGGAAGCGCTGCAAGGGGCCGTCGCTGCCGGGCCGCAGCCGGGAGGCCAGCAGCCGGACGTCCTTGCCGGTGAGGTCGGGATTTTGTTCCGAGCCGGAGAGGGCGAACTCCTTGAGGGCGGTGGCCCTGTTGAGCACGAACCAGGAGTGTTCGTGGCCTGTGCCGAGGATATGGCGCAGCGCCCCGAGCGAATCGAACCCCGGGAACAGGGGAGCGGGGAGCATGCTTCCGGTGGCGTCCAGCCACAGGGCCGACGGGCCCGGCAGGATCCGGATCCCGTGCTGTGGCCACACCGGCGAATGGTTGTGGATGCCCTCGGGGTAATGCCACATCCGGTCCCCGTTGACGAGGCGGCCACCGGCGCGGGCAGCGGCGGCCAGGAACCCGCCGTCGACGGACGCCGGCACGCCGCTGAGCATCGTCCGCGGCGCCGGACCGCCCGGCCACTGCCGGCGGACGGTGTCGTGGTTGCCGCCGATTCCGCCGGTGGTCACCACCACGGCGGCGCCGGACGCTTCAAAGCTGCCGACGGCGACGCGCGAGGAGGCTTCGCCGCGGGCGGCGCCGCTGGGCTCCAGGATTTCGCCCTGCACCCCCGTGACGCGTCCCGCAGCCGTCACCACGCTGGCAGCGCGGTGGCGGAAATGGAACGAGACCCGGCCAGCCGCCTCGCCCTCGCGCAGCTTCGCCAGGAACGGTGCCACCAGCGCAGGACCGGTGCCCCAGGCGACGTGGAAGCGGGGGACGGTGTTGCCGTGGCCGTCAGGTCCGTAGCCGCCGCGTTCGGCCCACTGCACGAGGGGGAACAGCCGTACTCCCAGCGACGCGAGCCAGGCACGTTTTTCCCCCGCCGCGAAGTCCACGTAGGCGGTCGCCCAGTCCCGGGCGAGGGCGTCCTCGGGCCGGTCGAAGGCGGCTGAGGCCATCCAGTCGGCCAGGGCCAGTCCGGCGCTGTCCTTCACGCCCAGCCGGCGCTGTTCGGGGGAGTTGACCAGGAAGAGGCCGCCGAAGGACCAGTGCGCCTGGCCGCCCACGGAGGCTTCGGGTTCCTGGTCGAGCACGGCTACCCGGCGGCCTGCTGCATAGGCCTGTGCCGCAGCGACGAGCCCGGCCAGGCCCGCCCCCACCACAACCACGTCAGCGTCGATCACTGATCCGGCAGCCCGGCTGTGCGCCGTGCCTGGGGTTCCATAGTCGCTGCTCATGGCTTCATGCTAGCGCCCGGCGGCACGCGGGTTTGGTCTGGACCGCCGGAACGGGAAAACTAGAGCCATGCGCGTATATCCGACCTTCTTCCGGCTGGCCTTTTCATGGATGGACGCCGAACGCGCCCACACAATCGGCTTCCGGGCCATCCGGCTCGTCCATTCCTGCGGTGCCGGGCGGGTGCTGCAGAAGTTCACGGCCCCGGCGGCGTCCCTCCAGACCCGGGCGTTCGGCCTGACCTTCCCCTCGCCGTTCGGCCTGGCGGCAGGCTTCGACAAGGAGGGCCACGGCATCGAGGCCCTGGCCGAGCTTGGCTTCGGCCATGTGGAGGTTGGCACCATCACCGGGCAGTCCCAGCCCGGAAACCCGGCCCCGCGGCTCTTCCGCCTGGTCATGGACCGGGCCGTGATCAACAGGATGGGCTTCAACAACGATGGAGCCGCAGCCGTGGCGCCCCGCCTGAAGTCCGCCCGGGCCGCCCTGCAGCGCCGCCACCCGGGCGTCCGCCCGGTGATCGGGGTCAACATCGGCAAGAGCAAGGTGGTGGAACTGGAGGATGCGGTGGCCGACTACCTCGTCAGCGCCCGCAGCCTGGCTCCCGCGGCCGACTACCTCGTGGTCAACGTCAGCTCCCCGAACACCCCGGGACTGCGGCTGCTGCAGGATGTTCAGACGCTCCGCCCCCTCCTGACGGCAGTGGGGGAGGCCGCGGACCAGGCGTCCGGGCGCCACGTTCCGCTGCTGGTCAAGATCGCCCCGGACCTCAGCGATGAAGACATCGACGACGTCGCGCGCCTGGCGCTGGACCTGAACCTCGACGGAATCATCGCCACCAACACCACCATCGCCCGCACCGGCCTCTCAACGAGTCCGGAACAGGTTGCCGCCTGCGGCGCCGGCGGCCTGTCCGGGGCGCCGCTGAAGCAGCGGTCGCTGGAGGTGCTGGCCCGGCTGAAGGCGGCAACCGGCGGAAAGCTGGCCCTTGTCTCGGTGGGCGGCGTCGAAACCGCGCAGGACGTCCAGCAGCGGCTCGACGCCGGCGCCACCCTCGTGCAGGGATACACGGCATTCCTCTATGAAGGACCGTTCTGGGCCGCCCGCATCAACCGGCAGCTCGCCAGGCACCCGTCCCGGCGCTAGGCCACGCGTCCCCGCACGGGCATGTCCCGGGGAACGACGGAGCCCCCGGCAGTCCAACTGCCGGGGGCTCCTTGCTGAGGGGAATCAGGCGGGGTAGTCGCCGCGCTTGACGAGGGGCTTGGGAAGGCGCAGGCGACGGAACTGCAGCGAGCGCATGGAGCCGTACCAGACGGTACCGCGCTCCACGTCGCCAAACTTCTCCGCCAGGCGCTTCCTGAGCTTCCGGGACAGGATGAAGACGTCGACGAAGACGGCCAGGAACATCACCCAGAATCCGCCCAGGACGTAAATCATCTGCTCGCTGGAGGCCGGGACCAGGAGGGAGACGACCACGAAGATGAGCGCCCCGAACATCAGGTACTCGCCAAGACTGAAGCGGGCGTCCACATAGTCACGGGCGAAACGCTTCTGCGGGCCCTTGTCCCGCAGCGGCAGGAACTTCTCGTCGCCGGTGTCCATGGCCTGCCGCATCTTGAGCCGCTGCTCCTGGACCGCGGCACGCTCCGCGGCCTTGGAGGCCTTGCGGTCCTCCGGCACGAGCGGCCGCTTGCGGGCAGCCACCTGCGCGCTGCGCTTGGGCGTGGGCGCGCCCTTGCCGAGGGCGGTATCCCGGGCGGCTGCCCCGGCCGCCGGCTGGTCAACTAGGTCCTGCGCCGATGGCGCTTCTTTTTTACGTCCAAACACCCCTACAGAATACCCCGGGGCGGCGTGCGCGGGACCCGGCCCACACGGGGCGTGGCCCGTCGTGGCACTGTTTGAAGTGATCAGCGGCACGGGTAGTGTTCTGGCCATGACTCCATCACCCGCGGGGAACCCGCAAACCGCTCACGGCCGTGTCGGAAACGTCGACACCGAGGCCCTCCGCCAGGCCGTCACCGACTCGTTCGACACCACGATCGCCCAGTTGACCGAGCTCGTCGCCATCCCGGGCATCGCCTGGCCCAGTTTCGACCCCGCCCCGCTGGACGCCAGCGCCGACGCCGTCGCCGCACTGGTACGTGCCAGCGGCTTCGACGAGGTCCGGATCCTGCGCTGCGACAAGGAAGACGGGACGCCCGGCGGCCCCGCCGTGGTCGCGCGCCGGCCCGCCGCCGCGGGCAAACCGACGATCCTCCTGTACGCGCACCACGATGTCCAGCCCACCGGCGACCTGGCGCTGTGGGAAACGGAGCCCTTCACCGCCGTTGAGCGCGACGGGCGTCTCTACGGACGCGGCGCGGCCGACGACAAGGCCGGCATCCTGGCGCACATCGCCGCCTACTCCGCCGTGACCCGCGTGCTGGGCGACGATCTTGGCCTTGGCGTGACCTTCTTCTTCGAGGGCGAGGAAGAGGCCGGGTCCCCGACGTTCCGGACCTTCCTGGAAACCCACCAGGAGCTGCTGCGCGCAGACGTGATCGTCGTGGCCGACTCGAGCAACTGGAAGGTCGGCATCCCCGCGCTCACCACAAGCCTCCGCGGCCTGGTTGACGGCACCATTGAGGTCAAGGTCCTTGACCACGCCGTCCACTCCGGCATGTTCGGCGGCCCGGTGCTGGACGCGCCGACCCTGCTGTCCCGGCTCATCGCCACCCTGCACGACGACGACGGCAACGTCGCGATTGCCGGCCTCGCCAGCCGGGACGACGTCGCCGTCGACCTCTCCGAAGCGGAGTACCGGGCCGATGCCTCGGTGCTCGACGGCGTCCGGCTCGCCGGCACCGGCACCATCGCCTCCCGGATGTGGACCAAACCGGCGCTCTCGATCATCGGCTTCGACGCCCCCGCCGTGGACGTCGCCTCCAACACCCTCCTGCCCCGCGCCCGGGCCAAGTTCAGCCTGCGGCTCGCGCCCGGACAGGACCCGGCCGAGGCGATGGACGCCGTCCGCAGGCATGTGGAGGCCAACGCGCCGTTCGGCGCCCACGTGGTCTTCACACCGGGGGAGAGCGGCAACGCCTTCCTCACGGACACCTCCTCCAAGGCTGCCAGCGTCGCGATGTGGGCGCTCGGCGAGGCATGGGGCGTGCCGGCCGTGGAGACCGGCATCGGCGGCTCGATTCCCTTCATCGCCGACCTGACCGAGCTGTACCCGGACGTGCAGATCCTGGTCACCGGCGTCGAGGATCCCGATTCCCGGGCGCACAGCGCGAACGAATCCCTGCACCTTGCCGACTTCCGGAACGCCATCGTTGCGGAGGCACTGATGCTGGCCCGGTTGAACGACGAAGGACTGGCCTGAGCGGAGGGTCCTTGTCCTCCGTAGCGCCGGGTCCCCAGGGAACATCCAGCCTGCCGGGACGGTTACGTCAGGAGTTAGAGCTACAGGGCTGATCGACGTAGCATGTAGCTATAGCCCGTACCGTCCAAGTAGGGGCGGGGGGGGGGGGGGGGGGGGGGGGGAGGTGGGGGAGTGTGGTATAAGAGTACAGGCCGCAGAGGGCGAGGTCTATGAGGGATTCGCTACGGGCGATGTGCGTGGAGGACCGCTGGACCATGGTGACGTCAGCGCCGTGTTCCCAG
>NZ_JBVAYV010000011.1:0-101059 GCF_055412805.1 Pseudarthrobacter kochi | reverse complement strand
AAACCCCCAGGGAGACGTGATCACTCAAACGTTCCGGGGTTTCGGGCTTAATCCATCCGCTGCGAGCCATACACCAACATTAACAGAACAGACGCTAAGTAAACGGTATTGGAGCTAGGGCACTGTTTTCCCCGTGTCGCGTCTGTGTGGACCTTCCCGGACCGGCGCAGGTGGTGCGAGGATGGCCCTGTCCGTACCCGGCTGATCCGGCTCAGAAGCGGACCCGGCGAGAGGCATGACTCATGGAGAGTTCCAGTAACGGCGCATACAGGATCGTCGTGGGAGTGGACGGTTCGGAATCATCGCGGGCCGCCATGGACTGGGCCGTGGACGAGGCCAGGCTCCGGAACGGGCAGATCCTGGCCCTCTCTGCCTGGCACTATCCGTATGTCGGCGATGCCCTCGGGCAGGTCTGGGAGTATCAGGGCTTTGAGGAGGACGCGCGGGCGGTCCTCGATGAGGAGCTTGAACGGGTCGGGGACCGCGCCGTGCAGATCACGGGGAGGCTTATCCAGGGGAACGCGGCGAAGGCCTTGGTGGATGCCTCACACCGGGCCGATCTCGTTGTCGTGGGTTCGCATGGACGCGGTGGTTTCACCGGCATGCTGCTCGGATCGGTGTCCACGCAGACTGTCCACCACGCCCAGTGCCCGGTGCTGGTTGTCCGCGGTGCGGCGACGGACACCGGGGTCAGGGGGACCTGAGCGGCGGGTCCGGCCCGTGATGGAAAAGACCGACATGCTGGCCAATACGGCCCGGATCGTGGAGGCAGCGCGGGCCGCTGGTGCCACGATCATGCACGCACCGATAACCTTCGCCGAGGGCTACAACGAACTCGGACCGCACCCGTACGGCATCCTCAAGGGTGTTGTCGACGGCAAGGTGTTCGTCAAGGGGACCTGGGGCGCCCGGATCATCGACGAACTAGTCCCGGCCGAGGGGGACATCCTGATCGAAGGAAAACGGGGCCTGGATACCTTCGCCAGCACCAACCTGGACTTCATCCTGCGCAGCAAGGGGATCAAGACGATCGCGCTCGGCGGCTTCCTGACCAACTGCTGCGTGGAATCGACCATGCGGTCCGGCTACGAGAATGGCTACCAGGTGATCACCCTGAGCGACTGCGTGGCGGCGACCTCCATTGAAGAGCATGAAAACGCCATCACCTACGACTACCCGATGTTTTCCACACCCATGACGTCGGAGGACTTCAACAGCGCCCTGGGCTAACCCGTTGGACGGCGGGGGGCAGCTGCCCTCCCCGCCCGTGTCCCTCAGCGGACCGGCCCCCGGCTGCGCATAGGCTCAAGACATGGACGCGAACCTGACTGTGGAGCTCGAAGGGCAGACCTCGATCAACGAGCTCCTTGACGAGCCAGTCGGTGCCTCGCCGGTCCAGCTGGCGCTGCCCATCGATTTTCAGTTGGCCGCCGCGGTTCGGCGCTGATCCCGAACGGGGCTCGTGCCTGTTGGCCAGATCATCCCGGCCAAGCCGCCGGGGAGCAAGGCCGACGTGTGCACCTATTCGAGCAAGTCCAAGGAAGCAGGTCTGCCGGCCCTTTCGGTGGCCCTCGCGTCGCCCGCATCGGACGCCGACATCTCCCAAAGCGACGTCGACGCCTGACTGTTCTCCTGTCACTGGCATCGGCGACGTCGCCTGCCTGCAGTGGACGGGGTACTTCCGCGGTGAGCCCGGCAACGTGTCCGCGAATGTTGTCCTCACGGCTGTCCGCGGCAACGAGACCCTGGAGATGCCCTACGTAACCGGACCGCCTATGGCCGGGTCGGCCGTCCCGGATGGCGACGCGATGGCCCGCGCGCTCGCGCAGGCTGCTGTGGACGCGGGCTGGGGCAACGGCACCGCACTCAATGTCCCCGCCGCTCCGCCTGTGGGTCCGCCGGCCACGACGAACAACGCGGTCTGTGCCCTGATCAGTGCCGATGATCTCAAACAGGCTTTCGGGGCGAAGACCCAACCGGAAATCCTCCCGGGCGAGGTCAACTGCCGCTACAGGTTCGGCGACTTGGGCACACCGGGCCCGGACTCCCTGGTCTTCACCATCGAAGTCCGCAAGGGTTCAGCCCCGGCGCTGGCCGCCCAGGGCCTGCCCGGTGAGCCGCTCGACGGCGTCGGCGACAAGGCTGCCCTCACCGTGGGAACAGAACCCGCGGGCCCGAAGTCCCTCCGCCCGGCCGGCGACGTGCCGATTACGATCCTGTCCGTGATGGTGGTCAGGGGCGGGAACCGCGCGACATTCAACGCGCAGGTCCGGCGTCGAATTCTGACGCCCTCCGGTGAGGGTGCGACCAGACCCCCGTAGTTCCGGGCAAAACAAAACCCCGTCTTCATGGCTTTTGGCCAGTGAAGACGGGGCTTTCTTAGGTGGTGCACCCCCCGGGACTCGAACCCGGAACCCATTGATTAAGAGTCAATTGCTCTGCCAGTTGAGCTAGAGGTGCATCTGTTGTTTTCGTTCATCGCGGGCTTTTTGTTCCCGCGTTGTTCTCCGCAACGACATGAAACTCTACACGAGTTTGGGCGGAGTGTGAAATCGGCGGCGGTGGCCGGCCGTGCGTCTACTCCGGCAGCTCCAAAACCAGCACAAAGTCGGGGTTTTTGTTGTTGCTGAGCACCCACAGGCGGCCGTCCGGGGCCAGCGAAACGTTCCTGATCCTGCCGTACATCCGTGTGAAATAGCCCACAGGATCGCCGGCGAATTCACCGTTCAGGGGCACTGCCCACAACCGCTGCCCGCGCAGCGCGCCCAGGTAGGCCGTGTCGCCGACGATTTCGAGCCCGCTCGGAGAGGACTCGGCCGTCGAGGGCCAGACCACCTTCGCGTCCAGGAAGCCGGTGCGGTGCGGGGCGCCGGTAACCTCCGGCCAGCCGTAGTTCCCGCCGGGCACGATCAGGTTCAGTTCGTCGTCGACGTCGGGGCCGAATTCGCTTGCCCACAGCCGGCCGGCGCTGTCCCACGCGAGTCCCTGGACGTTGCGGTGGCCAAGACTGTAGACCGGGTTGCCGTCGAAGGGATTGCCCGGCGCGGGGCGTCCGTCCGGGCTGAGGCGCAGGATCTTTCCGCCCAGGGCATTCGGGTCCTGGGGCTGGCCGCGGCGCTGCGAATCGCCGGTGCCGACGTAGAGGTTGCCGTCCGGACCGAACCGGATCCGCCCGCCGTTGTGCGTGGATGCTTTGGGGATTCCGGTGAAGATGACCTGCGGTGCCCCCAGGCGCAGCGTCCCGGCACTGTCCTCAAGGCGCAGCCGCGCGATCCGGTTGTCGCTGGCGGAGGTGAAGTAGGCGTAGAGGTACCGGTCGCTCGCGAAATCTGGCGACAGGGCCAGGCCCAGCAGCCCGCCTTCGCCGCCGGGTACGACGTCGGGCACCTTGCCAAGCGTGCCTGCCCGTCCGTTGCCTGAGCCGGGTGCGATGGTCCGGAGCAGGGCAGTCTCGCGTTCGGAAATGACGGCGGTGCCGTCGGGCAGGAAGACCGTGGACCACGGCACCTGCAGCTCGGCGTCGATCTTTCGGGCAACCGTGGGCTGGTCCACGCCCGGCCGGGTCCCGGACGCGCCGGAGGCAGACGGGCCGGGCGCCGACGGGCTGGCGGCTGCGGGGCCGCTTCCGGCCGGGGAGGTGGTGCCGCCAGGAGAGGTGCCGCTGGACACACCGCCCCCGTCGCCGGAGGTGCAGCCGCTCAGAAGGACCGCGACGGCAGCCCCCAGGACAACCCACGGGCGCGCGCCCATCATCCGTGCTCCGGGTTCTTCCCGACAGCCCGTAATGCGGGCTACTGCCGTGTCCGTCGCGGCGGGCGGAAGCCCGCAGCCTCGGCGTGGGCCGCGGACAGGAACCAGACTTCGGCGCGGGTTTCCTCGAAGGCGGGGCTCGTCTCGTCGTGATAGACCATGGACGAAGCGTTGCCCTTGACCGAGAAGCCTTCCGGACCGCTGCCGTCGGCGGCCGGCGCCGCCGATCCCTCACCATACGGCTGGTCGACGGCGAGATGGCCGGCAGGTTCGGCCTCATGGGTGGCGGCCGTTTCCGCGGCGGCCGAGGACATTGCGGCCTGCCGGGCGTCAGCCTCAGCCAGGGGGGCTTCAGCCGCTGACTGCGACGGCGGCGCTGCCGGCACGGCGGCCCGGACTTCTTCGCCCGCAGTGCCGGCGCTGGCCTCCGCCGCAGCGGACTCGGCGCCGGGCAGGGTGGGGGCGTGGGGCTCCGTGTACTCAGGGTGATGCACCGGGACGTTCACCGCTGCCGCCGCACCGGCCGCTGCCGGCGCGTGGTCGGCGTGGAGGCCGTGGCCAGGCTCCTGGTGGAGGGTCCCATGTGGTTCGGCCGGAGGTGTTTCGGACCACTGGGTTTCCCACTCCGGACTCTCTGTGGCCGGTGCCGCTTCGGCGGCGGTCGCGGGCACGTCTCCCGACGCCGACGCGCGCATGGCTGCCGCGCGTGCCGCGGCGCGGGCCTCGGCGGCTGCTGCATCCTCGGCGACAGCGGCGGGGTCGGGCTCAGGTTCCGGTTCGGCCTCGGGTTCGGCCTGGCTGAATCCCGCAGCCGTGGGCATCCAGGCAAGGCCGGCAGCCGACGCGGAAGCGGCGGAAACGCCGCCGGACAGGGCGCCGCGGTGACTGGCGCCGTGGTCGACGTCGTGCAGATGGGGAGGAATGGGTTCGGGCGTGGCGGCGGTCCCCGTGCCTGCGGAAGCGGACCTGCGGCGGGAGCTGTTTTGGTTGAGCAGCCACCAGACGATGGCGACAATCGCCACGATGACGACGAGCCAGATAATCCAATCCATAGCAGAGCCCTTCTGTCCATAAGTCTGTCCATCAGGCAAGGTTGCCGTTGCTCGACGGTACGTCTGCCTGAAGGGGGCTGTCCAGCCTCCAGGCCGCGGGCCTGTAGCCTCTCTTCATGGATTTCAAGAGACTGCGCATTCTCCGCGAGCTCGCCGATCGCGGTACGGTCGGGGCCACGGCTGAGGCCATGAAGGTGACGCCCTCAGCCGTCTCGCAGCAGCTCAAGACCCTGCAGGATGAGCTGGGGGTGGTCCTGGTCGAGAAATCGGGCAGGGGAGTGCGCCTCACGGAAGCCGGACTCGCGATGGCGGGGGCAGCCGCCGAAGTTTCCACCGCCATGGCCCGCGCGGAAGCCGCCATCGACACCTACCGGCGGGGCTGGCAGACAAACGTCAAGGCCGCATTCTTCCCGAGCGCAGCCGAGATGTTCCTCCCGGGGCTCCTGCACCGGGTCAAGGCCATCGATGGACTCCGCTTCCAGGCGCACTTCGAGGATCCCAACGTGGCCGGATTCGCGGGGTTGACGGCCGACTATGACATTGTGCTGGCGCACAGCGTCGATGGTCCGGACGTCTTTGCCCGATTGGGGCTCACGGTGGTGCCGCTCCTCGACGAACCCCTCGACGTCGCCATCCCCGAGGGCCATGCGCTCGCCGGCAAGACGACCCTGCGGGCCGAAGACGTCATTGGCTTCCCGTGGATGGGAGTGCCCGAGGGGTTTCCCTTCGATACAGTGCTCCGCCAGATCGAGGTGCAGGCCGATTCCCCTGCGGACCGCGCCCAGCTGTTCCCGGATCTGCGGGTCCTCGAGGCCCTCGTCAGCGCCGGGCACGGGCTGAGCCTGCTGCCGCGTTACACGGCACTGAAAAACCAGGGGCGGGGCTTCGTGCTGCGTCCGCTCGCCGGGGTCAAAGCCAGCCGAAGCATCGTCGCCCTCGCGCGACCGGAGGTGGCGGCCCGGACCACTATCCAGAAGGTGCTCACCCTGCTCAAAGCCGAAGCCCGGTCCGTTGCCGAAGCCCCGGAACTGCGTGACGCCGCTCACCTCAACTGATCCCGCGTGATCGAAGCGTCCATCCAGTGAGACGCTAGTCCACTATTTGGTCGAAACATTCCCGGTTTTGCGCTTAATGCTCCCGCTCGGGTCGTTGCGCCCCGCGGCGGAGCCCTAGACTTTGAGCCATGAGTGAGGACACCCAAACAGCGACAGAGACCAAACCGGACATCAAGCCCCGCAGCCGGGTCGTCACCGACGGAATCCACGCCGCGCCTGCGCGCGGGATGTTCCGGGCGGTCGGCATGGGCGACGACGACTTCGCCAAGCCGCAGATTGGCGTCGCGAGCTCCTGGAATGAAATCACTCCGTGCAACCTGTCCCTGAACAGGCTTGCCCAGGGCGCCAAGGAAGGCGTGCATGCCGGCGGCGGGTTCCCGATGCAGTTCGGCACCATCTCCGTCTCCGACGGCATCTCCATGGGACACGAGGGCATGCACTTCTCGCTGGTGTCCCGCGAGGTCATCGCCGACTCCGTTGAAACCGTGATGCAGGCCGAGCGCATCGATGGCTCCGTCCTCCTGGCCGGCTGCGACAAGTCCCTCCCGGGCATGCTCATGGCCGCCGCCCGCTTGGACCTTGCCGCCGTCTTCCTCTACGCCGGCTCCATCATGCCCGGCTGGGTCAAGCTGGAGGACGGCTCCGAAAAGGAAGTCACCCTCATTGACGCCTTCGAGGCCGTCGGCGCCTGCGCCGCCGGCAAGATGAGCATGGAGGACCTTACCCGCATCGAAAAGGCCATCTGCCCGGGCGAAGGCGCCTGCGGCGGCATGTACACCGCCAACACCATGGCCTGCATCGGCGAGGCGCTGGGCATGTCCCTGCCAGGCTCGGCCGCTCCGCCCTCGGCCGACCGCCGCCGCGATGCCTTTGCGCACAAGTCCGGCGAGGCCGTGGTCAACCTCCTGCGCCTGGGCATCACCGCCCGCGACATCATGACCAAAAAGGCCTTCGAGAACGCCATCGCCGTCACCATGGCCTTCGGCGGCTCCACCAATGCCGTGCTGCATCTGCTCGCGATTGCCCGCGAGGCCGAAGTGGACCTCTCGCTGGAGGACTTCAACCGCATCGGCGACAAAATCCCGCACCTCGGGGACCTCAAGCCGTTCGGCCGCTATGTCATGACCGACGTCGACAAGATCGGCGGCGTGCCGGTCATCATGCGCGCGCTGCTCGACGCCGGCCTCCTGCACGGGGACTGCCTCACCGTCACGGGCAAGACCGTCGCGGAGAACCTCGCGGCGATCAACCCGCCGGACCTCGACGGCAAGATCCTCCGGGCCATGGACAACCCCATCCACAAGACCGGCGGCATCACGATCCTGCACGGCACCATGGCTCCCGAGGGTGCCGTCGTGAAGAGCGCCGGCTTCGACGCCGACGTCTTCGAGGGCACCGCCCGCGTTTTCGAGCGCGAGCAGGGTGCCCTGGACGCGCTCGACAAGGGCCAGATCAAAGCCGGCGACGTCGTCGTCATCCGCTACGAGGGCCCCAAGGGCGGGCCGGGTATGCGCGAAATGCTCGCCATTACCGGCGCCATCAAGGGCGCGGGCCTTGGCAAGGACGTGCTGCTGCTGACCGACGGCCGCTTCTCCGGCGGAACCACGGGCCTGTGCATCGGCCACGTGGCCCCGGAAGCCGTCGACGGCGGCCCCATCGCCTTCGTCAAGGACGGCGACCGGATCCGCGTGGACATCGCCGCCCGCAGCTTCGACCTCCTGGTCGACGAATCCGAACTCGATGCCCGCAAAGTCGGCTGGGAACCGCTCCCGGCCAAGTTCACCAAGGGTGTGCTCGCCAAGTACGCCAAGCTGGTCCACAGCGCCTCCACCGGCGCCTACTGCGGGTGATTCCTACTCTGAGGTTACGGCGCTAGCGCCGTAACCTCAGGGGCCCTCGGAATCCCCCCTATTAAGCCCTGCCGCCGAACGTTGCAGGGTCACCTGGGGGAAATGAGGGTCCCAGCTAGTGGACAGCGTTGTCCAGATAGTGAGACAGAGGTCGGGCTCGTTGACACCTGTCTCACTAAGAGGGAAAACTGAACGCATGATCGCATTCGTTACCGCCGGCGCCGCTGCAGGTGTCTCCGTCGTACTTACCGAGCGCGTGGCTCCATAGCCTTCACTGGTAACGAACCGTCACGCGCAAACCCCTCGAAGAGCCATCCGGCTGAGGGGTTTTTTTATTTCCGCACCACCGGTACCGCCAGCAGCACGCACTACGAGCAGTTCCACGATCACCGAAGATCCACCCGTAGATCCACAAAGGAAGAGTCCGATGAGCAAAGGATCGCCGATCAGCCCCTCGCTGATGGCCACAAAGTCCGCTGGAGCCTCCAAGGCTTCGGACCGCGTCGAACGCCCGGCCGACGCCGGTGTCGACACTGCTGCCGTCTCTCCTGTCCTCGGACCGAACAACGTCGTACCCCCGACGGTGATGACCGGTTCGCAAGCAATTGTCCGCTCGCTCGAAGAACTCGGCGTGGACGATATTTTTGGTTTGCCCGGTGGCGCGATCCTGCCCACCTATGACCCCTTGATGGCTTCCCGAATGAACCACATTCTGGTCCGTCACGAACAGGGAGCCGGCCACGCCGCGCAAGGCTACGCCATGGTCACCGGACGGGTTGGCGTCTGCATCGCCACCTCGGGCCCGGGTGCCACCAACCTCGTTACCGCCATCATGGATGCCCACATGGACTCCGTGCCGATGGTGGCCATCACCGGCCAGGTCGCCAGCGGGGTCATCGGCACCGATGCCTTCCAGGAAGCGGACATCGTCGGCATCACCATGCCGATCACGAAGCACTCCTTCCTGGTGACCGACCCCAACGACATCCCGCATGTGATGGCCGAGGCGTTCCACCTCGCCTCGACCGGACGCCCGGGCCCGGTCCTGGTGGACATCGCCAAGGACGCCCAGCAGGGCCAGATGACCTTCTCCTGGCCGCCCAAGATCGACCTGCCCGGGTACCACCCGGTGCTCCGGGGCCACAACAAGCAGGTCCGCGAGGCCGCCAGGCTCATCGCGGCGGCCAGCAAGCCCGTGCTCTACGTGGGCGGCGGCGTCGTCAAGGCACACGCCTCGGCGGAACTGCTGGAGCTCGCTGAGCTCTCCGGCGCCCCCGTGGTCACCACACTGATGGCCCGCGGCGTCTTCCCGGACTCGCACCCGCAGCATGTCGGCATGCCGGGCATGCACGGCACGGTCTCGGCCGTGACCGCCCTGCAGCAGTCGGACCTGCTCATCACGCTCGGCGCACGCTTCGACGACCGGGTGACCGGCGTCCTGAAGTCCTTCGCGCCGAACGCCAAGGTCATCCACGCGGACATCGACCCGGCCGAGATCTCCAAGAACCGCACGGCCGATGTGCCGATCGTGGGCTCGGTCAAGGAGATCATCCCGGAACTCAGCGAGGCCCTGCGAGCCCTGTTCGCCGTCTCCGGCACCCCGGACTACACCAACTGGTGGGCCTTCCTGAACAACCTCAAGGAGACCTACCCGCTGGGGTGGACCGAACCCGACGACGGCCTCAGCGCGCCGCAGCGTGTGATTGAACGCATCGGCGCCCTCACCGGCCCGGAAGGCGTGTACGTCGCCGGCGTCGGCCAGCACCAGATGTGGGCCTCGCAGTTCATCAAGTACGAGCGCCCGCACGCCTGGCTGAACTCCGGCGGTGCCGGCACCATGGGCTACGCCGTACCGGCCGCCATGGGCGCCAAGGTGGGCGAACCGGACCGCGTGGTCTGGGCGATCGACGGCGACGGTTGCTTCCAGATGACCAACCAGGAACTGGCCACCTGCGCGATCAACAAGATCCCGATCAAGGTCGCCATCATCAACAACTCCTCGCTGGGCATGGTGCGGCAGTGGCAGACCCTCTTCTACGAGGGCCGTTACTCCAACACCGACCTCAACACCGGCCACGACACCGTCCGGATCCCGGATTTCGTCAAGCTGGCGGACGCCTACGGCTGCGCTTCCTTCCGCTGCGACCGCGACGAGGACATCGACGCCACCATCCAGAAGGCCCTGGAGATCAACGACCGCCCCGTGGTCATTGACTTCGTCGTGAGCCCCAACTCCATGGTGTGGCCGATGGTCCCCGCCGGAGTCAGCAACGACCAGATCCAGGTTGCCCGCAACATGACCCCGGAATGGGAAGAGGAGGACTGAACATGACCCGCCACACACTGTCCGTTCTGGTCGAAGACAAGCCCGGCGTGCTGACCCGCGTCGCCAGCCTCTTCGCCCGCCGGGCCTTCAACATCAACTCCCTGGCCGTCGGGCCGACGGAAGTTCCGGGCATGTCCCGGATGACCGTCGTCGTCGACGCCGACGGTGAGCTGATCGAGCAGATCACCAAGCAGCTGAACAAGCTGGTCAACGTGATCAAGATCGTTGAGCTCACCCCCGAATCTTCCGTACAGCGTGACCACATCCTGGTCAAGGTACGTGCGGATGCCGCTACGCGGCTGCAGGTCACCCAGGCTGCAGACCTGTTCCGCGCATCAGTGGTCGACGTCTCCACAGAGTCGGTGGTCATTGAGGCAACGGGCCACCCGGAAAAGCTCACGGCGCTGCTCTCAGTGCTCGAGCCTTTCGGCATCCGCGAAATCGTGCAGTCCGGCACGTTGGCCGTTGGGCGGGGATCCCGCTCCATGAGCGACAGGGCCCTGCGCAGCGCGTAGACCTGCCGCAGCACCACACCAGCTTTAGCGAAGTCTTACCGACAAGCACCACCTAAGAATCCACTTAAAAGGAGACACCCCAGTGACTGAAATGTTCTACGACGACGACGCCGACCTGTCGATCATCCAGGGCCGCACCGTCGCCGTCATCGGTTACGGCTCCCAGGGCCACGCCCACGCCCTCAGCCTGCGCGATTCCGGTGTTGACGTCCGCGTCGGCCTCAAGGAAGACTCCAAGTCCCGCGCCAAGGCCGAGGCCGAGGGCCTGCGCGTCCTGAACGTCGCGGACGCCGTCGCCGAAGCCGACCTCATCATGGTCCTCACCCCGGACCAGGTCCAGCGCCACGTGTACGCCGAGGACATCGCCCCGAACCTGCAGCCGGGCGATGCCCTGTTCTTCGGCCACGGCTTCAACATCCGCTACGGCTACATCAAGCCCCCGGCAGACGTCGACGTCGCCCTCGTTGCACCCAAGGGCCCGGGCCACATCGTCCGCCGCGAGTTCGAGGCCGGCCGCGGCGTGCCGGACCTGATCGCCGTCGAGCAGAACCCGTCCGGCAAGGCCAAGGAACTGGCCCTGTCCTACGCCAAGGCCATCGGCGGCACCCGTGCGGGTGTCATCGAGACCACCTTCACCGAAGAGACCGAAACGGACCTGTTCGGCGAGCAGGCTGTTCTCTGCGGCGGCGCCTCCCAGCTCATCCAGTACGGCTTCGAGGTCCTCACCGAAGCCGGCTACAAGCCCGAGGTTGCCTACTTCGAGGTGCTGCACGAGCTCAAGCTCATCGTGGACCTCATGGTTGAAGGCGGCATCGCCAAGCAGCGCTGGAGCGTCTCGGACACCGCCGAGTACGGCGACTACGTCTCCGGCCCGCGCGTGATCACCCCGGACGTGAAGGAAAACATGAAGGCTGTCCTGGCGGACATCCAGGACGGCACCTTCGCCAAGCGCTTCATCGACGACCAGGACGCCGGAGCCCCCGAGTTCAAGGCCCTGCGCAAGAAGGGTGAGGACCACCCGATCGAGGCCACCGGCCGCGAACTGCGCAAGCTGTTCTCCTGGATCAAGAACGAGGACGACTACACCGAAGGCTCAGTGGCCCGCTAGGCACTGACCGGCAGGGAAGCCGGACACCATTACCGGGGTCCGGCTTCCCTGCTGTGAAGCACCGCCCGCAGCACCCGATTCACCAAAATCCCCGCCTGTTATACAAGAGAGCTAAAGAGGTCACCGGTGACAAGCACCAAACCTGTAGTACTCCTCGCTGAGGAACTTTCGCCCGCCACGATCGAGGCCCTTGGCCCGGACTTTGAAATCCGGCAGACCGACGGCGCCGACCGTTCCCAGCTGCTCTCTGCGATCGCCGACGTCGACGCGATCCTGGTCCGCTCCGCGACCCAGCTGGACGCCGAGGCCATCGCCGCCGCGAAGAACCTGAAGGTGATCGCCCGCGCAGGCGTCGGCCTCGACAACGTCGACATCAAGGCCGCCACACAGGCAGGTGTCATGGTGGTGAACGCCCCCACCTCGAACATCGTCTCCGCCGCGGAACTCACGGTCGGGCACATCCTGAGCCTTGCCCGCCACATCCCGCAGGCGTCCGCCGCCCTCAAGGACGGCGAGTGGAAGCGCTCCAAGTACACCGGCATCGAACTCTTCGAGAAGAAGATCGGCATCATCGGCCTCGGCCGGATCGGCGCCCTCGTCGCCGCCCGCCTCAAGGGCTTCGACACCAAGATCCTCGCCTACGACCCCTACATCACCTCGGCCCGCGCCGCCCAGCTCGGTGTGCAGCTGGTGACCCTCGACGAGCTGCTCGCGCAGTCGGACTTCATCAGCATCCACATGCCCAAGACGCCGGAAACCGTCGGCATGCTCGGCGCCGAGGCCTTCAAGAAGATGAAGAGCACCGCGTACGTCGTCAACGTCGCCCGCGGCGGCCTCGTCGACGAGGAAGCCCTGTACGCTGCACTGGAGTCCGGCGAAATCGCCGGCGCCGGCGTCGACGTCTTCGTCAAGGAACCCAGCACCGACCTGCCGTTCTTCAAGCTCGACAACGTTGTGGTCACCCCGCACCTGGGCGCGTCCACGGACGAGGCGCAGGAAAAAGCCGGCGTCTCCGTCGCGAAGTCCGTCCGCCTGGCCCTGGCCGGCGAACTGGTTCCCGACGCAGTCAACGTCGCCGGCGGCGTGATAGCCCCGGACGTCCGCCCGGGCATCCCGCTGATGGAAAAGCTGGGCCGCATCTTCACCGCCATGACGCACGCCTCGCTCACCCAGTTCGACGTCGAGGTCGCCGGGGAAATCTCCTCCCTCGACGTCAAGGTGCTCGAACTCGCGGCACTCAAGGGCATCTTCGCCGACATCGTCACCGAGCAGGTCTCCTACGTCAACGCCCCCGTAATCGCCGAGCAGCGCGGCATCAACGTCCGGCTGATCACCACTCCGGACACCGAGTCCTACCGCAACGTCCTGACCCTGCGCGGCGCCCTCAGCGACGGCAGCCAGATCTCCGTCGCCGGAACCCTGACGGGACCCAAGCAGGTCCAGAAGCTCGTGGGGATCAACGGCTTCGAGGTGGAGATCCCGATCAGCGAACACCTCGTGGTGGTCGCCTACTCTGACCGCCCCGGCGTGATCGGCACCATCGGCCACATCCTCGGAATGAACAACATCAACATCGCCGGGATGCAGGTTGCACGGCAGGATGAGGGCGGCCAGGTGCTCGCCCTGCTGACCATCGACAGCTCCGTCCCGCAGCAGGTCCTGGACGCCATCAAGGCCGGCATCGGCGCTGACATGGTGCGCGAGGTCGACCTCGAGGACTGATGTCCTGACCGCGGACACCGGCGGCGGTTCCGACCGCCGCCGGTGTCCGCGAACACATGGCTGGTCTGCGTACAATGGCTAGGTCCGAATTTCGGATCCGGCCGGTAGCCCGGCCTTTACTTTTTGCACACCCGGCAGGGGACGCCTTCACTTCCGCAGGGATTGAACTTCGGTGTGCGCACGCAATCGAGCTTTCAGGAGCCCAATGAACGCCGTCCAGAGGTTCATCAGAAGCCGAGTGCTTCTGCTGACCGCGTCCATTTTGATCGTGGCCATGTGCCTTTCGGTCCTCGTGCAAGGTCAGTCGCAGGCCGCTTTGAACCGGACCGTTGACCAGAACTCGCGGGGGCTCTACGACGTCCTCGTCCAGGCCAAGGCCGACGACAACAGCGGGCTCATGCAGCCGGACATCGCCACCGGCCAGGGCGGCATGAGCTTCGAACAGCTGGACGCCGTCCGGAAGCTCTCCGGCACGTCCGTTGCGGCACCGATCAGCCTCGTCTCCCGGGTCACCCAGAACCTCGAATCCCCGCGCCTGGAGGCCACCGACTACCTTGGCTACAACGCCGGACTCGCCGGCACCGCCGGGGACCCCAGCGCCACTGATCCGAGCAAATGGCCGGCCGCGGAGTCGGTCCTGTCCGACACGCCGAAGAAATACCGGCTCACTGCCAGCGCCGTCAGCTCCGACGGCCAGTCCGACCAGACCCTGTTCAAGACCACGGCCGAAGGATCCCTCGGCAAGGCGAAGCTCATTGAGGAACAGGTCGCCGGCGGCAAGAACGTCCGCATCGCGGGCCCGGCAGGGGAGACCGGCATCAAATTCCCGGCCCCGGCCGGCGGTTCCGAGCACAACCTCTTCAACCTCTCCGTCTCGCTGCCGTTTGCGCCGCAGGTGACGGAGTCCGTCGTCGCCGTCGACCCAGTCTCCGAGCGTGCCCTGCTCGGCAGCGCCGGCGACTTCCTCGCCCCGCTGGAGAAGGCGCCACCCGCCGACGCCCGCAACGCCGGCGCAATCGGCCGGCACTTCGAGAGCCTCTTCACCACCGGCATCGGCATGGACGCACTCAAGGAAGGCCCGGACTTCCTCGGCGTCAAGCTTAAGTACTGGGCCCCGCTGATGAGCCAGTACCAGCAGGCCAAGCGCAACGGACAGCTGACCGACGACTCGCAGGCGATCCCGCTGATTGTCCGCTCCGGGACGTCCCTTGACCTCAAGTACTCGGTCAAGATCGAGGAAATCGACGCCGCCGGCAACGTGACCAAGGACGTCGGGACCGTGACCCGCTCGCTGGACAAGGACTACCTCCCGTTCGTCTCCAAGTCCCCGTTCGCCCTGGCCTGGCCCGGCTCCAAGGACCTCTCGCAGCTGCTCGGCGACACCGACAGCTTCAGCCAGGGCCTTTACAACCCGGCCACCTGGAGCACCGACTTCGCCTCCGCCCCGAAGTACAAGGACGGCGGGACCGCCGGCAACGGCGCCGTGGACAAAAGCGCCACCCCCGGAGACTGGGTCACCGTGAACCGCCTTCCCGAGAAGGCCGCAAACGGTGCCGCGGTGGACCAGACCCAGCGCAAGCCCGTCGACGAGCGTGCCTACCGCGAAGGCCTCGAGACCGGCAAAAAGCCGGCCACCCCGCTCGCCATGGTCTACGGCACGTTCGACGCCGGGAAGGTCCAGGCGGCTGCCGGCGACGTCAACCGCCTGCCGCTGGGCGGCTATGACCCCACACCGTTTAGTCTCACCAAGGACGCCGCCGGCAAGGACGCCGGCAACACCGAGCTCAAGCCGTCGCTGAGCGCCACGGGCCTGGCAAGCCAGTCCGCCGGCGCCATCACTGACTACTACGGCCTGGCCGCCGCCCGCGGGTACGAGAACAACGCCTCAGTGATCGACGCCGTGCGGGTCCGTGCCAAGGTGCCCGGCAGCTGGAAAGAGGCGCAGCCCGAGGTGGAGAAGCTGGCCAACGAGATCCGCGACATGGGCCTGCAGGCAACCGTTGTTGCCGGCTCGGCACGCGAGGACGCCAGCATCTTCGTCCCCGGCTACTCCAAGGACGACGCCGGCAAGGAGTCCCCGCTCGGCACCGTGCAGCAGTCGTGGGTGCGCCAGAACGCCGCTGACGCCGTCTCCGGTTCCCTCACCAGCACCAACCTGACCCTGCTGTTCCTGACCCTTTGCGGTGCCGCCCTGCTGACCGGCGCCTCCACCGTCAGCTACGTCCGGAAACGCCGCAGCGAGGCCGGGACCCTGCGCGCCATGGGCTGGACCCAGCGCCGGATCCGGTCCTGGGTGCTTGCCGAGTTTGGTGTCGGCGCTGCCCTGCTGGCCCTCGCCGGGCTCATCCTCAGCCTGGTCAGCTGGAATCCGGCCACCGCGATCGTCTCGGCCTCCGTGCTGGTGCTGTACGTGGGTGCGGCCGTCTTCGCCGCCCAGCAACTGCGCCATCGCGAAGTGGTGGACCAGGAGCCGCAACACGATGAACGGCTCATCTCCGTGGACTCCCCGCTGACCTTCGCCAACCGGCAGTTGAGCACCAACAAGTTCAACACCATTTCCCTGGCTGTTGCTGTCGGTGTTTTCGCCGCCGCAGTCGGCGGGATGGTCGCGCTGCTGATCGACATTCCCCGGGCCGCCGGGGCGAGCGCGCTCAGCGGCCTGGCTGCCACGTCCATCGCACTGCCGAGCATCATCCTTGGACTGTCCGGCGTGGCCGTGGGCCTGCTGCTGACGATGGTCACCGGCCGTTTCGAGCTGCAGGCCAAGCGCCAGTATCTTGGCACGCTGCAGGCCATGGGCTGGAACCCGGACATGCTGGGCCAGGTCCGCTTCTTTGAAAATGCCATGGTGGGGACGGTCGCGCTGCCGCTGGGTGTCCTGGGCGCCCTGGGCGTCGGTCTCCTCCTGGCCCCCTATGCCGCGCTCTGGGCCGCTATCGCCGGGCTCGTGGCTGTACTTTGCTGGATTCCAATTGCAACGAAAGTGGTCCGATGAACAACGACCTGAACCTTGACCGTGAGGCTCACGAGCGGATGACTGCGAGCACCCGCCGCGGTGCCCACCAGACGCGCGCCAACACGATCGTGAAGGCCGCTGACCACGCCACACCGCTGGAGCTCAGCAACATCACGATCCACTACGGCGGTGGCAAGAGCGGCGCGGAAGCCGTCAACGTGGTGGACGACTTCAACATGACCCTGCACGCCGGCGAGATGCACTGCGTAGCCGGCCGCAGCGGCTCGGGCAAGACCAGCATCCTGACAGTCGGCGCGGGCCTGACCCTGCCGACGTCGGGCCGGGTGTTCTGGGAGGGCGACTCGCTTGAAACCATGGGCGACGACGAAATCGCCGACCGCCGCCGGGCCCTGATCGGCTACGTCGACCAGGGCGGTGCCCTGATCGACGGAATGAGTGCGCTCGAGAACGTGCTGCTGCCCGCCGTTCCCGACGGCGAGGTGGACAAGCGCCGCGACATGGCCAAGGATCTCCTGGACCTCGTCGGCCTCGGCCGGCGCATGCGCCACCGCCCGGCCCAGCTCTCCGGCGGCGAACGCCAGCGCGTGGCGATCGCCCGGGCGCTGATCCTTGGCACCCGCGTGCTGGTGGTCGACGAGCCGACCGCCAGCCTGGACCGGGCCTCGGCCAACCGCATCATCAGCATCCTCAAGGACACCACCTCGGACGGAATCGCCGTCCTGGTGGCTTCCCATGACCACGAACTTGTCCGCCAAAGCGATACCCTCACCGAACTGATTTAGGCTGAAAACTGTGACAACCTCCGAGAAGACTCCGTTCTACATCACCACGGCCATCAGCTACCCCAACGGCGTGCCGCACATCGGCCACGCCTACGAGGTCATTGCCACGGATGCGATGGCGCGCTTCAAGCGCCTGGACGGCTACGATGTCTTCTTCATGACCGGCACGGATGAGCACGGCCTCAAGATGCAGCAAACGGCGGAAAAGGAAGGCATTCCGGTCAAGGAGCTGGCCGACCGAAATTCGGCCGCGTTCCGCCAGATGAGCGATGACCTCGGCATCTCCCTGAGCCGTTTCATCCGCACCACGGACCCGGACCACTACGAGGCCGCGAAGGCGCTCTGGCAGCGGATGGAAGCCAACGGGGACATCTACCTGTCCAAATACGCCGGCTGGTATTCGGTCCGCGACGAGCGGTACTTCGTTGAGGACGAGACCGAGGTGCAGGCCGATGGCCTCCGCTACGCCGCCGAAACCGGCACCGAGGTGACCTGGACCGAAGAGGAAAGCTACTTCTTCAAGCTCTCCGCATACCAGGACCGGCTGCTGGCCCTCTACGCGGACCACCCCTCCTTCGGCGCCCCGCACAACCGCTTCAACGAGGTCGTCAGCTTCGTCAAGGGCGGCCTTGAGGACCTGTCGATCAGCCGCACCTCCTTCGACTGGGGCGTCCCCGTCCCCGGCAACCCGGACCACGTGATGTACGTCTGGGTGGACGCGCTGACCAACTACCTGACCGGCGTCGGCTTCCCCGACACCGAGTCCGAGTTGTTCCGGAAGTACTGGCCGGCGGACGTGCACGTCATCGGCAAGGACATCTCCCGCTTCCACGCCGTCTACTGGCCGGCGTTCCTGATGTCCGCCGGGCTGGAACTGCCTAAGCGCGTGATGATCCACGGGTTCCTGCACAACCAGGGCGTGAAAATGTCCAAATCGCTCGGCAACGTGGTGGCGCCGGCGGACTGGGTGGCGCAGTACGGGCTGGACCAGGTGCGTTTCTTCCTGCTGCGTGAAGTGCCGTTCGGCGCTGACGGCTCCTACAGCCACGACGCGATCGTGGGCCGGATGAACTCGGACCTCGCCAACAACTTCGGCAACCTGGCCCAGCGTTCGCTGTCCATGGTGGCAAAGAACTGCGACGGCGCCGTTCCCGTCCCCGGAGGTTTCACCGCCGAGGACGCCGCGCTGCTGGGGCAGGCGAACGGTCTTCTGGACATTTCCCGCTCCGCCTTCGAAAAGCAGGAGTTCAACCGCGCGCTCGAAGCGATCTGGACCGTCCTGGGCGACACCAACGCCTACTTCGCCGAGCAGGCCCCCTGGGTGCTGCGCAAGACCGACGTCGAGCGCATGAACACTGTCCTGTACGTCACCCTCGAGGTGCTGCGGATCGTTGCCATCCTTGCCCAGCCCGTCATGCCGGCGGCGTCTGCGGCCATCCTGGGCACCCTCGGCCAGCCCGAAGGCGAGGCGCGGGGGTTCGCCGCCCTGGGCACCCCGCTTGAAGCCGGGACCGCGCTGCCCGCTCCGGCTCCGGTCTTCCCGAAGTACGAGGAGCCCGCCGAGGCCTGACCTCCGCCACCCGTCCGCCGCCGGCCCGCCGAGGTGGGACTTGGCGCCCATGTCCTGCCGCGACATGGGCGCGAAACTTCACCTCGGCGGGGGCAGCCCCAGCCTGCCGCCGGCCCAAAATGCTCCTTCACCTTTGACAAAAAGGTGGGGGAGCATTTGCGTTGTACTCACGAGAGGTTGCGGACGTGCTTCCGGGTAATAGGGCCCGTTTCGAGGCCCGGCCGTCCGACTCTTTCGATAGCAAGCTACCGGCAAGTAGTGAACCGCTCCGTTACTGAGTACCCCACCCGGGAACAAGGTATTAGACCATCGGTTAGACGGGTACCAGCTACTCACGACCCGGCGATGCGGCCCCCATAGCCTGAAATAGCAAGCGAACTGAGGACACTGCTGGGGAGTAACTGTCACCATTTAATTCGCTGTTTGAGGTCTCGAATAGTTGTCATTCCTGGGTCTCTAAGACGGTTACTCCGCGTGCAGTCAAGTCCTTTAGACCTGACTGGATGGAGCGACGGAACATGAGACGGACAATTGCCACACTGGGGGTCGTGGGGCTGGGGCTGATGGCGGCTACGGTGTCTGCCAACGCGGCGCCCCCGCAAAATGAAAAAAGCATTACGATCTGCCATGCGACGAGGTCGCCGGGGAACCCGTTCGTCGTCGAGACAATCAACCTGAGCGCGCTGAAGGCCCACGCGAACGACACTCTGGACATCGTGCCGGCCAATGACGGGAACAACTTTCCGAATGGACAGAACCTGAGCACTGCGAACCTGGCGTTCCTGGCAAATGGTTGCGTGGCCGTCGCTGTTCCCCCGGTGGATCCGCCCGTGGATCCGCCCGTGGATCCGCCAGTAGATCCGCCAGCTGATCCGGGGACGGGGGACGAAACCCCGGGAACGGACGTGACGCCGGAATCGGCTGCGACGCCGGAAACGGCTGTGACGCCGTTGTCACCCGCTGTGGTGGCTCCGACAGCAGTTGTTCCGGTTGCGAAAACCGCCGCACCTGCCAGCAAGAAGGCGAACGTCGGCTACAACGTCCAGACTGCGGTCGGCCGCACCTCGGGCACCGGGATTCCCGCGTGGCTGCTGGCGCTGACCGGAGCGTTCACGGCGGGAGCTGCAGCAGTGCTCTGGAGCGGCAGAAGGCGCGCCAGGACCACTGACGCCTAGACGGTACAGCTTGGACAGAGCAGTACAGGGGGCGGGTGCCGCGATTGCAGCACCCGCCCAGCACGTTCCGTTCCGCTTGCAGGGCGCAGGCATGTCAAGAGGAGCACTCATGAGCAGCCACCGTCGGAACCATCTACCCCGGGTGCCCGGTATCCGGGGCCTGGTGCTCGGCCCGAGGGACATCCTCCTGCTGGTGGCCTGCGTCCTGGGACTCGCCACCGCTTGGCTGTTCTACGCGGCGTCCGGCCCGGGAAACGTGCAGCCGGCCTACGGACAGGAGGTGGCGGCAGCGAAGTCCCTGGTGGCAACCGCCAGGCCACAGCCGACGTCGTTCCCGGCCGCTGTCCCGAACGGAAGCAGTTCCGGGCTTCTTCCGTTCGGGACAGCGGCCGCCAGTCCCGCAGAGCAGGAAAGCGCGGCGCAGGCACCGACAGAAAGCGGACCAGTGGCCTCCGTCCCACAGCGCATCACGTACCCCGCGGCAGGCATGGAGGTTGTGGTCCACCCCCTGGAACCGCAGGGCGGTGACGCCGAAAGCCGGAGCATCGTGCCCCCCGAGACGATGGACGGCTACTGGCTCACTCCCTTTGGCGCGCCGGGGGTCGGCTCTGAAAACACCACCTACGTCATCGGCCACAGCTGGGAGGGCCTGGACGCGCCGTTCAACCACTTGAGCTCGGCCGCCGCCCCTGGCGACATTCTCACTATGGCCACGGAGACCGGTGTGCTCCGCTACGCTGTCGAGTCTGTCACCACCTACACGAAGTCCACCCTGAAGGACAGCCCCGTCTGGGACGCCGTCCCCAATCGTCTGGTGCTGATCAGCTGCTACACCGAGGATCCCTGGGGGAAGAACGTTGTGGTGGTCGCCTCTCCCGCCCGCGGCCCCTGACCGTCCCGCCCCGTCGCCGGGGTCCGCGACGGCGGATCCGGAACCGGCTGTTCGAATAATGAGACAACTTGACCAGTATGTGGATGACTTGGCTACGCTGAAAACATGAGCGCATCCACGATTGATCTTGCCGTTATTCCGGGCGATGGCATCGGCCCCGAGGTCACTGCCGAGGCCGTGAAGGTCCTCGAGAAGGCTGCCGCCGCCGAGGGTATTGTCCTGCAGCAGACGCACTACAAGCTCGGCGCGCAGCACTGGCTCGAAACGGGGGAGACCCTGCCGGAAGAAACCCTCGCCGATCTCCGCACCCGCGACGCCATCCTCTTCGGCGCGGTCGGGGCGGCACCGGGCGACACCCGGATCCCCTCCGGCATCATCGAGCGTGAACTGCTGCTCAAGCTGCGCTTCAGCCTGGACCACTTCGTCAACCTGCGTCCGTCCCGGCTCTACCCGGGGGTCGTCAGCCCGCTGGCCAACCCCGGCGACATCGACTTCATCGTGGTCCGCGAAGGCACCGAGGGCCCGTACGTGGGCAACGGCGGCACGCTGCGTGCCGGCACCCCGCACGAGGTTGCCACCGAGGTCTCGCTCAACACCGCCCACGGCGTGGAACGCGTGGTCCGGGACGCCTTCCGCCGGGCCAACGACCGCCCCCGCAAAAAGCTCACGCTGGTGCACAAGCACAACGTCCTGGTCTTCGCCGGGCACCTGTGGAAGCGCACCGTGGAGGCCGTGGCCCAGGAGTTCCCCGAAGTCACCCACGACTACCTGCACATCGACGCGGCCACGATCTTTATGGTCACCGATCCCGCCCGGTTCGACGTCATCGTCACCGACAACCTCTTCGGCGACATCATCACCGACCTTGCCGCCGCAGTCACCGGGGGCATCGGCCTCGCCGCGTCCGGGAACATCAACATGGAACGCACCGCGCCGTCCATGTTCGAACCCGTCCACGGGTCCGCACCGGACATCGCCGGCCAGCAGAAGGCCGATCCCACTGCCGCCATCCTCTCCGCCGCGCTCCTCCTGGACCACCTGGGCTACGGCACCGCCGCCCGCAAAATCGAAGCGGCCGTCGTTGCCGACATCGCCGGCCGGGGCACTGCGGTCCGCAGCACCAGCGCCATCGGCGACGCCATCGCCGCCGCCCTGTAGCCCCCTCGTTGGCGCGGCGCCGGTGCGGCGCCGGAGGCTCAGCCAACGGGCGTAAGCTTGTTTCGAATCACCAATATGCTGCCGTGGTCCGACGCTGAACCACGTTCACACGCCAGGCAGCCGACCGTGGAGGAACCATGACTCAGACTGCCCATGGCGTCGAATTCACCCAGCAGCTCTCGGCAACCCCGAGGTCCGCTGAAGAACGTGCTGCCATCCTGGCGAACCCGGGTTTCGGCAACTATTTCACCGACCACACCGCCATCGTCGACTACAGCGTCGACGCCGAGGGCAAGGGCGGCTGGCATGATGCCCGTATTGAGGCCTACGGTCCCATCTCCCTGGACCCCTCCGCTGCGGTGCTCCACTATGGCCAGGAAATCTTCGAGGGACTCAAGGCCTACCGCCACGCCGACGGTTCCATCTGGACCTTCCGTCCCGAGGCCAACGCCGCCCGCCTGAACAAGTCGGCCCGCCGCCTGGCACTCCCGGAGCTCCCGGAAGAGTACTTCCTGGGCGCCATCCGCGAGCTCGTCTCCGTGGACCGCGAATGGGTACCCTCCGGCGACGGCGAGGCCCTGTACCTGCGGCCGTTCATGATCGCCACCGAAGCCTTCCTCGGTGTCCGGGCCGCCCGCGAAGTGTCCTTCCGCGTCATCGCCTCCCCGGCCGGCAACTACTTCGGCGGCGAGCTCAAGCCCGTCTCGATCTGGATCTCCCGCGAATACGCCCGCGCCGGCCGCGGCGGGACCGGCGCCGCCAAGTGCGGCGGCAACTACGCCGCGTCACTGATCGCGCAGCAGGAGGCCGAGTCCCACGGCTGCAAGCAGGTGCTGTTCCTGGACCAGTTCAATGACAACGCCGTGGAAGAGCTCGGCGGCATGAACGTATTCTTCGTCATGAAGGACGGCTCGCTGGCCACCCCCGCGCTGAGCGGAACCATCCTGGAAGGCATCACCCGCATGTCCGTCATCCAGGTGGCCAAGGACATGGGCCGCAAGGTCACCGAACGCAAGGTCACCCTGGACGAATGGCGCGACGGCGTGGCCTCCGGCGACATCGCCGAGGTCTTCGCCTGCGGAACCGCCGCCGTCATCACCCCCATCGGCGTGCTCAAGGACAACACCGAGTTCATCGGCTCCGAAGACGCCAGGGCGGGGGAGACAACCATGGCCATCCGCGAACAGCTCCTGGGCATCCAGACCGGAACCATCGAGGACACCCACGGCTGGCTGACCCGCCTCGCCTAAGCGGGACGGCCTCACCAACACGCAGCGTTCGACGGCGGCCCCCACGTTCCGGTGCGGGGCCGCCGTCGTCGTTAATGGGTGGTGCTGCTGCTCGTGTGACGGACGCTCGTATGACCGCCGGTTCGGTGGGAAGATGGAACTGTGATTCCGGACGACCCCCGCGCCATGGTGCGCAGCACAGAGCTGACCCGCTTCAGGCTTGCCCCCAACCCGGGGCCGATGAGCCTGCACGGGACCAACTCCTACGTGATTTCCGCCCCCGGAGCGGCCGGCACCGTCGTGGTGGATCCCGGCCCGCTCGATGAGCCGCACCTGCAGGAACTGGCCCGGGCCGGCGCCGTCGAACTCATCCTGATCACGCACCGGCATGCCGACCATACGGCCGCCGCCGCCCGGTTCGCCGAACTGACCGGAGCACCCGTTCGCGCCGCGGACCCGGCCCACTGCCACGGCGGAAGCCCCCTCGTGGACGGCGAAGTCATCCACGCCGCCGGGGCTGAAATCAGGGTGCTGGCGACGCCGGGCCACACCTCGGACTCGGTCTGCTTCCACCTGCCGCACGACGGCCCCCAGGGCTCGGTCCTCACCGGCGATACGATCCTGGGCCTCGGGACCACGGTTCTGGACTACCCTGACGGCACCCTGGGGGACTACCTCGCGTCGCTGGACCGGCTCGAACGCCTGGGCCCCGCGACCGTCCTGCCGGCCCACGGGCCGATGCTGCCCGCCCTGGACACGATCGTCCGCGCCTACCGGGACCACCGCGAGGACCGCCTCGGGCAAATCCGCACCGCCCTCGAGAACCTGGGAGCCGGGGCCGGGGTAGCCGAGGTCGCCGACGCCGTCTACGCCGCCGTCGACCCCGCCGTGCGGCCTGCGGCGGAACTCTCAGTGGCCGCGCAGCTGCACTACCTGCGCCTGGACAGCGGCACCCCCTAGCCCGCCGGAGACGGTACGCTTGGAGCCATGCGTATCGCCCGGTTTGTAGTCGATTCTGATCCCCTCTACGGCATTGTTGAAGGTGAGTCCGGCAGTGAGGAAGTCACTGTCATTAACGGCGACCCTTTCTTCCACGGCGTGGAACGAACCGCTGTCCGGCACAAACTGGAGGACGTGCGCCTGCTGGCGCCGATCATCCCGCGCAGCAAGGTCATCGGCGTTGGCCGCAACTTCGTGGAACACGCGCAGGAACTCGGCAACGAGGTCCCCAAGCAGCCATTGCTCTTCCTGAAGCCCAACACCTCCGTGATCGGGCCCAACGACCCTATCGTCCTGCCGGAGTTTTCCGAGGAAGTGTCCTTCGAGGCTGAGCTCTGCGTCGTGATCGGCCGGATCTGCAAGGACGTCCCCGAGGAGCGCGTCGACGACGTCATCTTTGGCTACACCTGCGGCAACGACCTCACGGCCCGCGACGTCCAGAAGACCGACCTGCAGTGGGCCCGGGCCAAGGGCTTCGACACCTCCGCGCCGCTGGGCCCGTGGATCGAGACCGAACTGAACACCGAGGACCTGCAGATCCAGGGCCGGCTCAACGGCGAACTGCGCCAGGACGGTAGCACCAGCCAGATGATCCGCGGCGTCCGCGAACTCGTCTCCATCGTCTCGCAGGCCTTCACCCTGCTGCCCGGCGACGTCATCATGACCGGGACCCCGGCCGGCGTCGGACTCGTCCAGGCCGGCGACCGCTTCGAGGTCGAGATCGAGGGCATCGGCCGCCTCTCCAACCCCGTCGTCCGGCGGTAGGGAACTCCGCCGGAAGAAAACTGCGCCGATTTCGGACAGCCGCACCGTGGATCCACGGTGCGGCTGTCCGTTTTCGTAGCGGAAAGCGTGGGCGTCCGGCGATGATCCGGGTTGGTAATGTTGGTACCACTATGACTACTCCCTCCGCGCACGACGCCGTCTCCAGCTCCGCCCCCAGTGTGACCAGCGAAGTCACCGCCGACACCCCGGTCCGCGTCCGGTTCTGCCCGTCGCCCACCGGCACCCCGCACGTCGGCCTGATCCGCACAGCCCTGTTCAACTGGGCCCACGCGCGGCACACCAAGGGCACCTTCGTGTTCCGCATCGAGGACACGGACGCGGCGCGCGACTCGGAGGAGAGCTACCAGCAGCTGCTCAAGGCCCTCAAATGGCTCGGCATCACCTGGGAGGAAGGCGTGGAGGTCGGCGGCCCGCACGAGCCCTACCGCCAGTCTCAGCGCCTGGACCTGTACAAGGACGTCGTCGCCAAGCTGATCGACGCCGGCTACGCCTACGAGTGCTACTCCTCGCCGGAGGAGGTCGAGGCCCGCCACCGCGCCGCGGGCCGGGACCCCAAACTCGGCTACGACAACTTCGACCGTGAACTCTCAGCGGAGCAGCTGGCCGCGTTCAAGGCCGAGGGCCGCAAGCCCGTGCTCCGCGTCAGGATGCCGGACGAGGACGTCACCTTCACCGACATGGTACGCGGCGACATCACCTTCAAGGCCGGCAGCATCCCGGACTACGTGATCGTCCGCGCCGACGGCTCCCCGCTGTACACCCTGGTCAACCCCGTCGATGACGCTCTTATGGGCATCACCCACGTGCTCCGCGGCGAGGACCTCCTCTCGTCCACGCCCCGCCAGGTGGTGCTGATCCGCGCGCTGATGGACATCGGCGTCGCGAGCTACCTGCCGGTCTTCGGCCACCTGCCGTACGTCATGGGCGAGGGCAACAAGAAGCTCTCCAAGCGCGACCCGCAGTCCAACCTGTTCCTGCTCCGGGACCGGGGCTTCATCCCCGAGGGCCTGCTCAACTACCTGTCGCTGCTGGGCTGGAGCCTTTCCGCCGACGAGGACATCTTCACGGTGGACCAGCTGATCGAGCACTTCGACGTCAACGACGTCCTGGCCAACCCGGCCCGCTTCGACATCAAGAAGGCCGAGGCCATCAACGGCACGCACATCCGGATGCTCGACGCCGGGGACTTCCGCGGCAGGCTCGTCCCGTACCTGCGCACCGCCGGGTTTGTCGGCGAGACCCTCACCGCACGCCAGGAGGAGATCCTCGCCGAGGCGGCCCCACTGATCCAGGAGCGTATCTCGCTGCTGGGCGAAGCCCCCGGGATGCTCGCCTTCCTGTTCAAGAACGACGACGCCATCGACGTCGCGGACGACGCCCGCAAGGGACTGCCGGAGAACCTTACGGAGGTGCTCGACGCCGCCCTTGCCGCCCTGGAACCGCTGGCCGACTGGACCGCCGATTCCATCCAGGCGGCCCTCAAGGAGGCCCTCGTGGAAGGCCTCGGCGTCAAGCCGCGGCTGGCCTTCGGCCCGGTCCGCACGGCGATCTCCGGCCGCCGGATCTCCCCGCCGCTGTTCGAATCCATGGTGATCCTGGGCAAGGACTCGTCCCTGGCCCGGCTGCGCGCCTTCCGCGGCTGATGATGAGCTCGCCCGAGGCAATCACCAGCGCCCGGACCGCCGCCCTGGCCGCCGGCCTGGACGGCGGACTGGGCCGCGTTCGCGGGGTGCTGTTCGACATCGACGACACCCTGGTGGACCTCGAGTTCGCCATGACGGCAGCCCTCCGCGACGCCAGCGAGCACCTCCTGCCCGCCCTGGACCCGGCCGGGTGGGAGAAGTTCGGGCGGATCTTCACCCGCGAGACCACGCATTTCTACGACCGGTATCTGGCCGGGGAGCTGACCTTCAACGAGCAGCGGCTCCTCCGCGGCCGGGCGGCCCTGGGGCACTTCGGCGTCGAGCTGGAGGAGGGGGAGCAGGCCCACCACTGGGTCAGCTCCTACGCCAGCCGGCAGCACGGCTACATCCGTGCCTTCGACGACGTCACCCCGATCCTGGACGCCCTTGATGCCGCCGGCATTCCCTACGGCGCCGTGAGCAACAACGTCCACGACTACCAGCGGGTCAAGCTCGACGCCGCCGGCCTGGAACGCATCAGCATCCTGGTGGGCACCGACACCGTGGGTGCGGCCAAGCCGGATCCGGCCATCTACCTGGAGGGCGTCCGCCGTCTGGGCACCGGTGCCGGCGAGACGCTTTATGTGGGGGACAACCGGCTTCTGGATGCTGACGGCTCGACGGCGGCCGGCCTCCTGGGCGTCTGGCTGAACCGCGGCGGGGAACCGGCCCCGGGCTTTGTGGGCCGCGAGGTCGGTTCCCTGCTGGAGTTGCTGGCCTAAAGCTCCGCCGGCGCTGAACCGGCCTGTGCGCGGCGGTTCCGCAGCACCAGGAACCCGCCGGCCGAGCCCAGGCCCAGGGCACCGACGATCCCAAGGGCCAGGCCGGCATCGGACTGCCCGACCATGTTCGACGGCGAGACGGCCGCGGCGCTCGAATACAGCGTCCCCGTGCCTTCCGCGATCCGGGCGTTCCCGTCTGCCAGCTTGTCCGCACCGGTGGAAAGCTGCGAGGAGCCCGATGCCAGCTTGGTGTTGCCGGCTGAGAGCTCGGAGGCTCCGGAGGCGAGGGCAAGGGAGCCGTTGAGCAGGCCGGGGTTGGCAGGATCCGCAGGATCGCCCTTGATGCCGGCGTTCAGCGCTACCGTCCCGTCAGCCAGCCGGGAACTGCCGTCAGTCATCCTGGCGGCCGCCTTGATCAGGCCCGGATGCTCCGGGTCACCCGGTACGCCGTCGATGCCCGTCCGGATCTTCGACGTCCCGTCGGCCAGCAGTTCGGTGCCGAGCACCACGCCGGGGTTGTTGGGGTCCCGGCTGTTGAGCTTGCCGGCGAGGGTCCCGAAACCGGCCGTCAGCTTTCCCGTCCCGGCGTGCAGCTGGCCTGCGCCATCCTGCAGGCGGCCCGCTCCGGCCTGCAGCTGGGATGCGCCTGCGTCAAGCTTCTTGGCCCCGGCCGCGATTCTGGCAATCTTGTCCTTGACCACGGCTAGAGGCACCAGGCCCTGCGCCGGATCCGAGGCGGCAGCCTGCAGGAGTTCGAGGGCCTGCGCCAGGGCGGCAGTCCCGGTCCCGGCTTCGGGGTCATTGTTGGCGCCACGGTAGCCCTTGAGCTGGACCGTCCCGGCCGCGAGTTCGCCGGATCCCGATGCCAGCCGGGCCGCGCCCGCCTCAAGCTGCGTGGCGCCGTCGGCCAGGTTGTTCTCCGCGTTGCCGGCGGCGGTCGGAGTCAGGGCGGCCGAGAGCTGGACGGCTCCAGCGGCGAGCTTGTGCGCGCCGTCGTCGACCTTGTAGACGCCGGGGGCGAGTTTGTTGTTGACATCGGTTTCAATCTTCACGGCACCCGTGGCCAGCAGGTCCGCGCCGGCCTGGAGCTTCTCGGCGCCCGGGGCCAGCTTCTGGCTGATCCCGTCACGGACCTTTTCGGCACCGGCGGCGAGCTTGCCTGCACCGGTGTCTGCGAGGCCGGCGCCCGTAGCGAGCTTCCCGGCGCCGTCTTTCAGCTGTGAGGCGCCGGCGGAGGCTTGCCCCGCGCCCTCCTTGAGCCGGGCTGAACCATCCGCAATCCGGCCGGTGACGAGGGTGTAGAACCCCAGCAGGGCAATCAGCAGCAGGGCAAGGGTGGCGATGGCGATCTGTTGGGCACGGGTGCGGGTCTTGTTGATGGCGGCACGACTCTGTGTCACAGATGGTTCCTCTCGACGGCGTTGCCGGCAGCGGCTTTGCTGCCAGCCCCCGAACTGTGATGCAGCTAACATTCGGAAATGCCCGCGTAGCTGCCCTCAGTGGCATGGGGGAGGGTGGTTACTCGTTGGTAACTTACCGAGCGTAAACTTGTGGGGGGCGGATTGGCAAGGGTTTTCTGGGTGCGGCGTGCGCGCCCCGGAGTCGCGGCGCCGTTCTGCAGGCGTCCGGGTGGCCGATTTGTGCGAAGGAAAACTCTCGGGTAAAGTAATTACTCGTGCTGAGGCGCCGGGAGCGCGGGTTTCGACCCGCGGATCCGGCCCGAAAGTTGCATTGGGATATGGTGTAATTGGCAACACTACGGTTTCTGGTACCGTCATTCTAGGTTCGAGTCCTGGTATCCCAGCTCTGAAAAATCCGCGAAATTCCGCGGCTGATCAGGGGTTTTGAATCGGTTTGCCGATTTGAAACACTTGCTGAGTGTATGAAATAATCGCTTAGCGCGAACGGCAGGAATGCTGTTCTGGAGAGTACGCGGCCCCATCGTATAGCGGCCTAGTACGCTGCCCTCTCACGGCGGTAACGCGGGTTCGAATCCCGCTGGGGTCACAGATTGAACGGTCCCGGGCATCAGCCCGGGGCCGTTTTTTGTTGTCCGGCGGGTCGTCGATCCTGGGTTATAGGGTGATTGGACAAAACGTGTGCAAACCCCCGGCGTGCCGGGCGCGTCCTGCCTGGACCCTAAGCAAGCGGGCCCGGGCGCGCCCCCTGGTTTCGCCCGTCGTGGGCGGTCCGGGGGCACATCGACACGGACACGCCGCAAACACCGGAGCCCAGGGCCGGAAATCATGTTCAAAGGCGCCCCGCAACGCGAACGGCGCCGTCCGGAGTTCAGGTCAGACGAACCGGAAGGAATGCCCGGGGCTCCCGCTGCGCAGGGACAACAGCCTCTCGGTGGCGCGCTTCTTCGCGGTTCATGTCCGGCCGGCACGCCGGCACGCAGCAGGCGCCTACCCGGACCGCTTACAAGCACCCCAGCAGCCCTAAGCTTTCGAAGCCTAGCTACCCCGGAGCCCCGCCGCGTCACTGGGAAGCGGGCACCATTCCATTCACACGTTTTGTCCCACAACCCCGATCCTGAACCGGCGTGGCCCGGAACTGGCATGATGATGCGGTGAGCTCCGACCAAACTCCCGGCCATGCCGTTGAACTGCTGGAAGCCGTCCATCGTGACCTGGCTGCAACCGCGCTGCCGCTGGCCCTGGCCGGCGCGGACGAGGCCCGGGGTGACATCCGCCACGCCCTCGCCCAGCTCGAGGACTACATCCTGCCGCGCTACCGCAGCCTCGACGCGCCGCTCCTCGCCGTCGTGGGCGGTTCCACCGGCGCGGGCAAATCGACCCTGGTCAACGGGCTCGCGGGCCATGCCGTCACCCGCGCCGGCGCGATCCGGCCCACCACCCGCCAGCCCATCCTGCTGCACCACCCCGCCGACGGACGCTGGTTCGAGGACCAGCGGGTGCTGCCGGGCCTGGGCCGGGTCCGCGGCACGGTCAACCCTGCGCCGCTGCCCGCCAGCCAGGCCGGTCCCACCCCGGACGCCGCCGAGGTCACCTCGCTCGTGCTGGTCGCCGACACGGCGGTGCCGCAGGGGATCGCGCTGCTGGACGCGCCCGACGTCGACTCGATTTCCGCTGACAACCGCAAGCTTGCCGGCCAGTTGCTGGCGGCCGCCGACCTGTGGGTTTTTGTCACCACCGCCAACCGCTATGCCGACGCCGTCCCGTGGCGTCTGCTGCTGGACGCGGCCTCGCGGGACATTATGGTGGCCGTGGTCCTGGACCGGGTCCCGCCCGCCGCCGAAGCCGAGGTCAGCGCGGACCTGCAGTCCATGCTCAGCCGGGAAGGCCTCGGCTCGTCCTGCCTCTTTGTTGTACCCGAAGCGGAACTGGACGGGATGGGGATGCTTCCGGCGGCCGCCGTCGAGCCATTGCGGCTCTGGCTGCAGGAAATCGCCGCGGACGCGGCCGGACGCGCCGGCATCGCCCGGCGGACCCTCAACGGGACCGTCAAGGCCCTGGCGGACCGCGTCGAGGCGGCGGCGAAGGCCGCCGGAGACCAGGACCATGCCGCGGAAGTCCTCGCGGGGGACGCCCGCAGCGCCTACCGGGACGCCGTGGCCCGGATCCTTGAGGCCACCCGTGACGGTGCCCTGCTGCGGGGCGAGGTCCTGACCCGCTGGCAGGACTTTGTGGGCACCGGTGAGTTCTTCCGGGCGATGGAGCAGAACATTGGCCGGTTCCGTGACCGGGTCGGTGCGTTCGTTCGTGGCGAACCGGCGCCGGCGGTGCGGGTGGAGACGGCGATCGAGACCGGTCTGCAGGCCGTTATTATCGATGAGGCCGCCAACGCGGGCGACGATGCGGACGGGCGCTGGCGCTCCGATCCCGCCGGCCGCCAACTGCTGGGCAGCGACGACCTCGCCGGCACCTCCGACGGATTCGCCGAAAGGGCGGCTGCCGAGATCCGGGCCTGGCAGGGGAGCCTCATGGAACTCATCCGGACCGAGGGCCAGGGCAAGCGCACGCAGGCCCGCTGGCTGTCCTTCGGCATCAACGGCCTCGGCGCCGCCCTGATGATCGTGGTGTTTTCCATGACCGCCGGGCTGACCGGGCTGGAGGTCGGCGTCGCAGGCGGAACCGCCATTGCCGGACAGCGGCTGCTGGAAGCCGTGTTCGGCGAGGACGCCGTCCGTCGGCTCGCCAAGACTGCCCGGGAGGACCTCCACACCCGCTGCCAGAACCTGCTTCAGGACGAGCAGCGGCGGTTCCTGGACCGGCTTGATCCTTCCGGCGGCATCGACCCCGCAGTGCTCGCCGGCCATGCCGCGGCGCTCCGCCGGCTGGCGGACTCCGCATGAGCCGCCACGGCGCCGCCGCCGAGGCCTCCCGGCTGGACCGCAGGCTCATAGCCCTGAACGAAGCGCGTGAACTGGCCGCCGGGGCGCTCCCCGCGGACGTCCTGGGCAGCGTGCTCCAGGTGCTGGAGCGGGCGGGCTCCCGGCGCTCCCTCTCGGCGGACCACACCGTGGTCGGATTCTTTGGGGCGACCGGCAGCGGCAAGTCCTCCCTCTTCAACGCTGTCAGCGGGGAGGAAATCGCGACGGCGGACGCCCGCCGGCCCACGACCTCCGAACCGCTCGCCGGCATCTGGGGAACCGAGGGCAGCGAGGAGCTCCTGGACTGGCTGGAGGTCCGGAACCGGCACCACGCCAGCCCGGTCCCCGGGTTCGCCGACGAGGGCACGGGCCTGATCCTCCTGGATCTTCCCGACTTCGACTCCACCCGCGCTGCCAACCGCGGGATCGTGGAGCGGATGGTCGGACTCGTCGACGTCCTCGTCTGGGTGCTCGATCCGCAAAAGTACGCCGACGCCGCGGTGCACAACGACTTCCTCGCCCCGTTGGCGTCCCACGGCGCCGTCACCCTCGTGGTACTCAACCAGATTGACCGGCTCCCGGACCGGGACCTTCCGCCGGTGCTGGAGTCACTCAAGGGCATTCTGGCACGGGACGGGCTGGGCAAAGTGACGGTCATTGGCGCCTCCGCCGTGGCGGGCACCGGCGTGGACAAAGTCCGGGCCGCCATCCGGCAGGTGGCCACGCAGCGGCAGGCCCAATCGCAGCGCCTCGGCGCTGACGTCACCCGCGCCTCGGCATGGCTTGCCGAGGCGTCCGGAGAGGGCGGGGCGGCGGGGGTCAAAACGGCGTCGAAGTCCCGGCTGGCCGGGGAACTGGCCGTCGCCGCGAATGTCCCGCTCGTGGTGGACGCCGTCGTCCGGTCCTACCAGCTGGAGTCGACCCGCCGCACCGGCTGGCCTGTCACCCGCTGGCTGGTCCGCTTCCGGCCCGATCCGCTCAGGCGGCTGAACCTGCGCCGCGAGGGCGCCAGGCCGGAAGTGAACCGCACCTCGCTGCCGCCGGCAGGCGCCCCGGAACGGGCCCGCACGGATGCCGCGGTCCGGGAATTTGCCGAGGCAGCATCCGACGGCGCCCCCGGCCCCTGGCGGGCCGTCATCCGCGCTGCCGCCCGTGAGGGCCGCGACCGGCTGCCGGACGCGCTGGACCAGGCCATCGCGTCCACGGAGCTGAAAGCCGGGAGCAAGGCCTGGTGGTGGACGCCGTTCAACATTGTGCAGTGGCTGGCATTGCTGACGGCCCTGGGCGGCTTCGCCTGGCTCGGCGTGCTCGCTGCGCTGGGCTACTTTCAGCTTCCCGTGCCTGAGGTCCCGCGGGTGCAGGGCTGGCCGGTGCCGACCGTCATGATCGCCGGCGGGGCGCTTCTTGGGATTGTCCTCGCCATCCTGGCCAAGTTCATCGCGGGGGCCGCGGCCAGGGCCCGGGGCTCAGCGGCCCGGAAACGGCTCACGGCTGCCGTCGCTGCGGTGGCGGAGAACCTGGTGGTGGAGCCCGTCGAGCTTGAGGTCAGCCGGCTGGAATCCTTCAACAAGGCCCTCCAGGCGGCGGCGCGTCAATAGAAAGCATGCCTACAACAGGGCTGCGGCGTCGCGGACCTTGATCATGGTGCGCAGGTTGCGGGTTGTGGTGGAGGCCTTGTACTTCGGCTTTGAGGACAGCTTGCTGAACGGACTGTCCAGGGTGCCGCCGGCGGGTGCCAGCCACGCCAGGGCCTCCGGTCCCAGCGTGGCCACCTGCGCCCCGTCCAGGCCCTTGCCGGCCTCATACAGCTCAGCAAGCACGTCGGTGTCCGAGCCCAGCGTGAGATAGGTGTGGGTGGACGCGTCGTCCGCGGGGTAGGGGCAGGCCGCCACCAGTTCGCCCACCCGTTCCGCCGGAAGCACCACCACCCAGGCGTCATAGCCGAAGGCTGCCCGGAGGCAGGCCTCGAATTCCTTCTTGACACCCCGGGGGGAAAGTTCGCTGGCGAGCACTACATTTCCGCTGGCCAGGAGCGTCTTCACGCCCGAAAAGGGCCGGGAGGCGAGGGCCTGCTTCAGTTCGGCCATCTTGATCGTGATGCCGCCGACATTGACCCCGCGCAGGAAGACCGCATAGCTGTTCATGCGGACAGCCTATGCCGTCAGTCGTTGGTCTTGCGCAAGGCTTCGGTCAGCACCCGGGCCGCGTTGCAGACCACCTCGGCGTGCAGCCGGCCGGGCTGGCGGGTGAGGCGTTCGATCGGGCCGGAGATGGACACCGCGGCGATCACGCGTCCGGACGGACCGCGCACGGGTGCCGAAACGGAGGCGACCCCCGGCTCGCGTTCGCCGAGGCTCTGGCCCCAGCCCCGGCGTCGTACTCCGGCCAGGACGGTGGGGGTGAACCGGGCGGCCTGCAGGCCTTCGAGGAGCCGGTCGTGGTCCTCCCAGGCGAGCAGCACCTGGGCGGCGGAGCCGGCCTTCATGGACAACTGGGTGCCCACCGGAATAGTGTCGCGCAGCCCGATGGGCCGCTCGGCGGAGGCCACGCAGACGCGCCACTCACCCTGCCGGCGGAAAATCTGGGCGCTCTCACCCGTGGCGTCCCGCAACTGCATCAGGACAGGCCCGGCGGAGGCGATCAGGCGGTCCTCGCCGGCGGCGGAGGCGAGTTCCACGAGGCGGCTGCCGAGCACGAAACGGCCCTGGATGTCGCGGCTCACCAGCCGGTGATGGACCAGCGCCAGCGCCAGCCGGTGCACGGTGGGCCGCGCCAGTCCCGTGGCAGCAACAAGCTGCGCCAGGGTGGTGGGCCCGGCCTCAAGTGCGTCAAGCACATGGGCCGCTTTATCGATGACACCGACGCCACTAGAATTGTCCATGTAATGATATTGCCGTCTCATTATCTGAGATGCAAGTCAATCTGCTGGCGCATTACGCGGGAGTCCTGATTCAGTGGAGACAACAAGCCGGCAAGTACGAATCACCGCAGTGAAGGGAGAAGGCCGTGGCAAAGACACTGGCCGAGAAAGTCTGGGACGCGCACGTGGTGCGCAAAGGCGACGGCGAAGGAGCCAACGCCCAGCCCGACCTTCTCTTCATCGACCTCCACCTGGTGCATGAGGTGACCTCGCCGCAGGCCTTTGAGGGCCTCCGGCTGGCCGGGCGCCCGCTGCGCCGGCCCGACCTCACCATCGCCACCGAGGACCACAACACTCCCACGCTGGACATCGACAAGCCAATCGCCGATCTCACCAGCCGCACGCAGATCCAGACCCTGCGCAACAACTGCCAGGAATTCGGTGTCCGGCTGCACTCCCTTGGCGACGCCGAGCAGGGCATCGTCCACGTCGTCGGCCCGCAGCTGGGCCTCACCCAGCCCGGCATGACCGTGGTCTGCGGCGACTCGCACACCTCCACCCACGGGGCCTTCGGCGCCCTCGCGATGGGCATCGGCACCTCCGAGGTGGAGCACGTCATGGCCACCCAGACGCTGTCGCTGAAGCCTTTCAAAACCATGGCCATCAACGTTGAGGGCACCCTGCGCCCCGGCGTTTCCGCCAAGGACATCATCCTGGCCGTCATCGCCAAAATCGGCACCGGCGGAGGCCAGGGGTACGTGCTTGAATACCGCGGCTCCGCAATACGGGCGCTGTCCATGGAAGCCCGGATGACCATCTGCAACATGTCCATCGAGGCAGGCGCCCGGGCAGGACTCGTCGCCCCGGACCAGACCACGTACGACTACATGTTCGGCCGTCCGCACGCGCCGCAGGGCGCCGAGTGGGACGCCGCCGTCGAGTACTGGAACACCCTGCGTTCCGACGACGACGCCACGTTCGACGTCGAGGTGGACCTCGACGCCGACACCCTGGAACCCTTCGTGACCTGGGGGACCAACCCCGGCCAGGGTGTGTCCCTCTCCGCCAAGGTGCCCTCGCCCGAGGACTTCGGCGACGAGAACGCCAAGGCCGCGGCGGAACGCGCGCTGCAGTACATGGGGCTGGAAGCCGGCACCCCGATGAAGGACATCCGGGTGGACACGGTCTTCCTCGGTTCCTGCACCAACTCCCGGATGGAGGACCTCCGCGCGGCAGCGGACATCATCCGGGGCCGCACCAAGGACCCCAACATCCGGATGCTCGTGGTGCCCGGCTCCGCCCGCGTCCGCCTCGAGGCCGAAGCCGAGGGCCTGGACAAGGTCTTCAAGGACTTCGGGGCCGAATGGCGCTTCGCCGGCTGCTCCATGTGCCTGGGCATGAACCCGGACCAGCTGGAACCGGGGGAGCGCTGCGCGTCCACCTCGAACCGGAACTTCGAGGGCCGCCAGGGCAAGGGCGGGCGCACCCACCTGGTCTCCCCGGTGGTGGCAGCGGCGACGGCGGTGCGCGGCACCCTGAGCTCGCCGTCGGACCTGGACCCCGCCCCCGGGTCCGCAGCGGTCCGTACCGACGCCGCCTAGCCCGCCCGCACAGATCCACCCTGCTCAGATCCACACAGCCTAGAAGGATCCGCCATGGAAAAGTTCACCACCCACACCGGCATCGGCGTCCCGCTGCGCCAAAGCAACGTCGACACGGACCAGATCATCCCGGCCGTCTACCTCAAGCGCATCACACGCACCGGCTTCGAGGACGCGCTCTTCGCCGCCTGGCGCAAGGACCCGGCGTTCATCCTCAACCAGGAACCCTTCAACGCCGGCTCCGTGCTGGTGGCCGGCCCCGACTTCGGCACCGGCTCCTCCCGCGAGCACGCCGTCTGGGCGCTCAAGGACTACGGCTTCAAGACCGTGCTGTCCTCACGCTTCGCGGACATCTTCCGCGGCAACTCCGGCAAGCAGGGCCTCCTGGCCGCCGAACTGGCCCAGGACGACATCGAACTCATCTGGAAGGAACTCGAAAACGCCCCCGGCACCGCGGTCACCGTGGACCTCGTCTCCAAGACCGTGCAGTGCGGCAACATCGTCGCGCCGTTCGAAATCGATGACTACACCCGCTGGCGCCTGCTCGAGGGCCTGGACGACATCGGGCTGACCCTCAAGCATGAGGAAGACATCACCGCTTTCGAGGCCACCCGGCCCGCGTTTATGCCCAAGACGCTGCCGGCCAAGCTGTCCTGACGCGGCGTCTCCCTCGTCGTTTTCGACAGTGGTGACCGCGGCCGCCACCACGGCGTGGCGCACCCCGTATTTCAGATCGGTAACGCAAGCTCCTATGCTTAGCTGGTGCCTTTGTAAGGATTTGGGGCGAGTAGTCGTGAGGAAACCGGTATATGAGTAGTGTTCTGACAATCCGCGGAGGCGTCCCGCTTACTGGCCGCGTCACCGTGCGGGGGGCCAAGAATCTTGTCCCCAAAGCCATGGTGGCTGCCCTGCTGGGCAATGAGCCATCCGTGCTGCGCAACGTCCCCGAAATCAAGGACGTCGAGGTTGTCACCAGCCTGCTCCAACTCCACGGCGTCACGGTAGAGAAAGACCCCATCACCGGGGACCTGACCCTCGACCCGACCAACGCCAAGACGGCCTCCCACACGGCGATCGACGCCCACGCCGGCGATTCCCGCATCCCGATCCTGCTGTGCGGGCCCTTGATCCACGCGATCGGCGAGGCCTTCATCCCGGACCTGGGCGGCTGCAAGATCGGCGACCGCCCCATCGACTACCACCTGAACGTGCTGCGGCAGTTCGGCGCGGTCGTCGAAAAGCGTCCCGGCGGCATCCACATCTCCGCGCCCGGCGGGCTCAAGGGCGCGAAGATCTCCCTGCCCTACCCGTCCGTCGGCGCCACCGAACAGGTGCTGCTGAGCGCCACGCGGGCCGAAGGCATCACCGAGCTCTCCGGCGCAGCCACCGAGCCCGAAATCGTCGACCTCATCGCGGTGCTGCAGAAAATGGGCGCCATCATCAGCGTCCAGACGGACCGCACCATCAGGATCGAGGGCGTCCCGGACCTCGGCGGCTACAACCACCGCGCCCTCTCGGACCGCAACGAATCGGCCTCCTGGGCCTCCGCGGCACTCGTCACACGCGGGGACATCTTCGTCGAAGGCGCCACCCAGCGCGACATGATGACGTTCCTCAACACCTACCGCAAGGTCGGCGGCGGGATGGACATTGGCGATGATGGCATCCGGTTCTACCACAAGGGCGGCAAGCTCAACCCACTGGTCCTCGAGACGGACGTGCACCCCGGTTTCATGACCGACTGGCAGCAGCCGCTCATCGTCGCCCTGACCCAGGCCGAGGGCGTGTCGATCGTCCACGAAACCGTGTACGAGAACCGCTTCGGCTTCACGGAAGCCCTGATCCGGATGGGCGCCAACATCCAGGTCCACCGCGAATGCCTCGGCAGCGTCCCGTGCCGTTTCGGCCAGCGCAACTTCCTGCATTCAGCCGTCATCTCGGGTCCAACCCAGCTGACCGGCACCGACATTGACGTGCCGGACCTCCGCGGCGGATTCAGCCACCTGATCGCGGCACTGGCCGCGAACGGCACCTCGCGTGTCACCGGCATCGACATCATCAACCGCGGCTACGAGCGTTTCACGGAGAAGCTTGCGGGCCTGGGCGCCGATTTCGACATCACCTCGACCGAGTAGCGGGGGCGACATGAAGGAAACGGCCAAGAGCCACATCACCTTTGTCGTTGTAGCCGGGATTGTCCGGCCGGTCATGAACCTTCTGATGCGGAAGAAATGGATCGGCCTGGAGAAGCTGCCCGCCGGCGGCTTCATTGCAGCCCCCAACCATTGCACCGAAATCGATCCCCTGGTGGTGGGGCACATGCTCTACAACCAGCAGCGGATGCCGCACTTCCTGGCCAAAGCCGGACTGTTCAAAGTGCCCGTGCTGGGATTCGTGCTGCGCGCCACCAAACAGGTCCCGGTGGAACGCTCGTCGGCGGGAGCCAACCGCTCGCTGCAGATCGCCAAGGAAGTGGTGGACGAAGGAGGCGCCATCATCGTCTACCCCGAGGGCACATTGACCCGGGACCCCGAGCTGTGGCCGATGAAGGGCCACACCGGCGCCGCGCGCATGGCGCTTGAGAGCGGAATCCCCGTGGTGCCGATGGCGCACTGGGGAGCCCACGAGGTCCTTCCCCGCTACGCCAAGCGGTTCCACATCTTCCCGCGGAAGACCTCGCGCCTGGTGGTCGGAGATCCCGTGGACCTCAGCGCCTTCGCCGGCCGGCCGCTGGACAAGGCCACCCTTACCGAGGCCACCAACGTGATCATGGAGGCCATCACCGAACTCCTCGCCACTCTTCGCGGTGGACAGCCGCCGCTGGTCCGGTGGGACCCGTCGGCCCACAACCAGTCCACGCACGGCCGCTTTGTTGAGGGCGACGCCGGGACTGCCACTGGCGCGGACGGCGCCAAGTGACGGGGGACTCCGGCGCAACGGCGTCCGCCACCCGGGTGGCCGTCCTCGGGGCCGGATCCTGGGGGACCACCTTCGCGAAGATCCTCGCTGACGCCGCCACGGCCTCCGGCGTCGAACGCGAGATCCGGCTGTGGGGCCGCCGCGGAGAAGTCGTCGAGCAGATTAACCTGAAGCACCGGAACGAGCATTACCTCAAGGACATTGCCCTTCCACCCAGCATCACCGCGTCCACGGACGTCGCCGAGGTCCTCGCCGGCGCCGAGCTGGTGGTCCTGGCCGTTCCGGCCCAGACCCTGCGGCCGCAGCTGCGCGAATGGAAGGGCCTGCTGGCTCCCGGTGCGCTGGTGGTCTCCCTGATGAAGGGACTCGAGCTGCACTCCGACGCCCGGATGAGCGAGGTCATCTGCGAAGAGCTGGGGATTCCTGCCGAGCGGGTCGCCGTCGTCTCCGGCCCCAATCTGGCGATGGAGATCGCGCGGGAGGAGCCCACCGCGTCCGTGGTCGCCTGCGCCGATTCCGTTGCGGCGGGCTGGGTCGCGCGGAGCTGTACCGCGCCGTACTTCCGGCCGTACACGACGGGCGACGTCGTCGGCGTCGAAATCGGCGGGATCGTCAAGAACATCATTGCCCTGGCCGTCGGCATCTGCGAGGGCAAGCAGATGGGCGACAACACCAAGGCCTCGGTGATCACCCGCGGACTGGCGGAGACTTCCCGGCTGTCACTCGCCCTGGGCGGCGAGGCCCGGACGATGGCCGGGCTGGCCGGCCTCGGCGACCTCGTGGCCACCTGTTCCTCGCCGCTGTCCCGGAACCACACGGCGGGACGGCTGCTGGGCAAGGGCCTGACCCTGGACGAGGTCACGGCCGAAATGACGCAGACGGCCGAGGGGATCAAATCCGCCCAGGCCGTTCACGAGCTGGCGGGCAAGCTCGGCGTCGAGATGCCCATCACCGCGGCGGTGGTAGCCGTGCTGGCCGGAAAACTGTCCGTTGACGAACTGGGGCCGCTGCTGCTGTCCCGGGACCTGAAACCTGAAGGCGATTACTGAGCGTGTCTGAAGAAAACGTGAGCACAGAGGGCCTGAGCGCCCAGCGTCGTCCCCGGGTGGCGGTGCTGTTCGGTGGCCGTTCCAGCGAACACGCGGTGAGCTGCGTGACGGCGGCCGGCGTCCTTGGGGCCATTGACGAGACGAAGTACGAGGTCATCCCGATCGGGATCGCCAAGACTGGACAGTGGGTGCTGGCCTCCGGGGACACGCATGACTGGTCACTCTCGGCGTCATCCCTGCCGGAGGTGGCGTCCTCGGCCCGGACCGTGGCGCTGACCGAAATCGGCGGCGAACACCAGCTGATTGTCGCCTCACCGAACCAGGTGCCGCAGGAACTCGGTGCCGTGGATGTCGTGTTCCCGTTGCTGCATGGACCGTTCGGCGAGGACGGCACCATCCAGGGCTTCCTGGAGCTCTCCGACACCCGCTACGTGGGCGCGGGGGTGCTGGCGTCCGCCGTGGGCATGGACAAGCACTTCATGAAGGTGGTGTTTGAATCCGCCGGGCTGCATGTGGGTCCGTACATCGCCGTCACGGACCGGCAGTGGCGCAATGACCCGGAGACTGTCCGCAAGCGCGTGGACCAGCTCGGGTTCCCGGTCTTCGTCAAGCCCGCACGGGCGGGTTCCTCCATGGGCATCTCCAAGGTGGACTCACTCGAAGGCCTGGACGCCGCGATCGAGGCCGCCCGTGAACATGATCCGAAGCTTGTCATCGAGGCGGGCATTGTGGGCCGCGAGATCGAGTGCGCCGTGCTGGAAGGCCGGGGGACCGATGCTCCCCGGACGTCCATGCCGGGGGAGATTGCCGTGGCCGGCGGCGGGCATGAGTTCTATGACTTCAACGCCAAATACGTGGACGACGCCGCGGACCTCAGCTGCCCTGCCGACCTCCCGGATGAAGCCATCGCCCGGGTCCGCGAGCTGGCCGCCGTCGCGTTCGACGCCGTGGGGGCCGAGGGACTGAGCCGGGTCGATTTCTTCTACACGCCCGAGGGCGAGCTGATCATCAACGAGATCAACACCATGCCCGGGTTCACGCCCAAGAGCATGTACCCGCAGATGTGGAAGGCCACCGGTCTGGGCTACGCGGAGCTGATCGACGAGCTGATCTACCTGGCGCTGCACCGCAAGACCGGCCTGCGCTAGCGGTTACTGGCTGGGCGGCAGGTTCTGCAGGTCCGCCTGGCCCACGCAGTTCCGGGCCGCCGGCACCTTCGCGGCGGCGGCGGCGAGGTCCGCGAGCACCGTGGCGGAGCTGATCTTGTCCGGGTCCATCAGGATCTCCGTGGCGGGTTCGCGGCCGAAGGTGGTCAGCGTCCACACCGGGTCGCCTTCCTTGATGACCCAGTCGACGCCGTTCACGCTGACGCAGCGGTCCGTCGTCGGACCCGGCACGTTGACCCCGCAGCGCAGGATCACGAGCGACGGATCGCCCCACGCCGCGGTGGCCTGGCTGTTGGTCTTGCGCAGCTTGGCCTCCCCGATCGCATCCGGCAGCGCCACCATCATGGGGGCACACGCGGCGTTCGCCGCGTCCTTGGCGGGAGCGACGTCGACCACCGGGGAGCAGGCGCTCAGCAGGATCCCTGCGGCTGCCGCCGTGGCCAGGATACGGAGCGGACGTGCGAGGGCCGGGAAACGGAGCTGATGCATGGTTTAAGCCTATCCCGGTGCGGAAGGACGACCGGACGGCCTGCGACTGCCGCACAAAGCCCGCCGCTGTCACCGCCTCGCGATAGCGTAGGGCTGTGCAAGAACACGAGACTGTCCCAAGTACGACCCCGCCCACAGCGCCCCTGACCGTGGCGGAGCTCTCCGAATCCCAGCTCCTGGAGCGTATCTTCCCGCGCCTGCACTACGGCCAGGAACACAACCCGTCCCTGATCCTGGGCCCCGGCGACGACGCCGCGATTGTGGCCGCGCCGGACGGCCGGACAGTCCTCAGCATCGACACCCAGGTGGCGGACCAGGACTTCCGCCTGGAGTGGAACAACGGCTACCGGACCACCGGCTACGACGTCGGCTGGAAGGCCGCCGCGCAAAACCTCAGCGACATCAACGCCATGGGCGCCCGCGCCACCTCCCTCGTCGTCAGCCTGACCATGCCCCCGGAAACCCGTGTCGCCTGGGTCGAGGACTTTGCCGACGGAATCAGTGCCGGCATCCGGGAACTGGGCGCGCCGGACTGTGCCGTGGCCGGTGGAGACCTCGGCCGGGGACGTGAACTCGCGGTCAGCGTCGCGATCCTGGGCACCCTCGACGGCAAGGCGGCCGTGCTGCGCTCCGGCGCCCGCCCGGGGGACACCCTGGCGCTGGCCGGCACAGTGGGTCGGGCGGCGGCGGGTCTGGCGCTGCTGGAATCGGCTACCCCCGTCGAGGACCTCAGCCTGGAGCAGCGCGCCCTCCTGGACACGCAGTGCCGGCCCCTGCCCCCGCTCGCGGCGGGCCCGCTGGCCCGGGACTCCGGTGCCACGGCCCTGATGGACATTTCTGATGGCCTGGTCCGCGACGGCAACCGGATGGCGTCCGCCAGCCACGCCGTCCTGAACATGGACGCAGCGGCCCTGAAGGAACTGGCAGGTCCGCTCCTGCCTGCCGCCGAACTGCTCGGCGCAGATCCGATGGACTGGGTCCTGGGCGGCGGGGAGGACCACGGACTGCTGGCCACATTCCCGCCGGGCGTTCAGCTGCCTCACGGGTTCGCTGCGATAGGCTCGGTAGAAGCCCCTGCATCAACGGACCGCACGGGCGTAACCATAGCGGGAAGGCCCGCTGACACTGTGGGATGGGATCACTTTGCAGACTAAAATTGCCGCCAACGCGCAAGCGATGAAGCGGTGGTTGGGCAAGGCCGAAACGACGCTTGGAAACCACAGCGACCGCCTGAACGCCATCAACATCTTCCCGGTCGCCGACGGTGACACCGGCACCAATCTCTACCTGACGGTGCGTGCCGCCGCCCAGGCACTTCACAGCCTGGACACTGCGGCGATACCCCAGATCGGCGCGGACCCCGGGGTCCATTCCTTCGGTCCGCCGGACCCGGCCCAGAACGACGTCGGCGCCATCCTGGCACGGGCCGGCCTGGCCGCCATGGAACAGGCGCGCGGCAACTCCGGCACCCTGTTCGCCGTGTTCCTCTGCGCCGCAGCCGAACCCCTCGGCGGCCACCACCGGCTGAGCGCTCCGCTGCTGGCCGCCGCCCTGAACCGCGCCCAGCTCCGGGCCTGGTCCGCGCTGAGCGACCCGGTTCCCGGAACCATGCTTTCCGTCATGGAAGCGGCCGCCCGCGCCGCGGCCGCTGTGGATTCCGCGCACGACGGCGACGACAGCAACCACACGCTGGGCCTGGCCCTCGACGCCGCCGTGGAAGCCGCCGTCGTTGCCGTGGTGCGCACCGAGGACCAGTTGGAGGCGCTGCACGCAGCCCATGTGGTGGATGCCGGCGGCGTCGGGATGCTGCTGATCCTCGACTGCCTCCGCTCCGCCGTCCTCGGCGAGGAACTCCAGGACCAGCTGCTGGACGGACTGCACGGCTACGACGTCCAGGACCCGCACATCCACGCCGGCATGCCCCGGGACGAGGGCGTGGAAGTCATGTGCACCATCACCCTGTCACCGCTCGACGCCGCCATGATGCGCCAGCGGCTCGACGAAATGGGTGACTCCGTCATCATGAGCCAGGTGGGCGGAGCGGTCGACGCCGCCGGCGCGTACCGCTGGCGGGTCCACGTCCATGTGCCGGACGCCAAGCCGGCCGTGGCGCTGATCCGTTCCCTCGGTGAACCTTCGGACATCAGCATCACTGAACTTGCCGTGCCGGACGCCGAACCCCGCGGGATATGTGACCGTGAACCCGCAGGACAGGTCTCCGACGGATATGAACGCTGAGCTGGGCAACGCTGAACCGCGCGACGCCGGACCGGGCAACGCTGAACTGGGGCTGGGCCTGGAGCGCCGGATCGGCAAGCGTTCCGCGGCAGTGATCGAAAAGCACCTCGGCATCACGACCGTCGGCGGGTTGCTGAATTACTTTCCCCGCCGCTACCTGGACCGGGGTGAGCTCACCCCCATCAGCGAGGTTCCGCTCGACGAGGACGTCACCCTGATCGCCCGGGTGCTCTCCAACAGCACCCGGTCCATGCGTGCCCGCCGCGGTTCGCTGACCGACGTCGTGATTACCGACGACGCCGCGTCCCCGGGCACGGGGATGGGCGGCGGCACGCTGAAGGTGAGCTTCTTCAACGGTTTCCGGGCCAAGGCCGAACTGCTGCCGGGCCGCCGCGCCATGTTCTCTGGCAAGGTCACCCGCTACGGAGGCGCCCTGGGGCTGACCAACCCCGACTTCCTGCTGCTGGACGAGGACCCGGACACCCCCGGCATGGATCCGGAAAAGCTCGCCGCCATGCCCATCCCGGTGTATCCGGCCACCGCCAAGCTGACCAGCTGGTCCATCCAGAAAGTCATCTCCACGCTGCTGGACACCGCGGACCTGGACATCCTGCCCGACCCGCTGCCGGCGGAGATCGCCGCCCGGGAGAAGTTCCTGCCGGTCGCGGACGCCTACCGGCTCATCCACGCCCCGGAAACCACCGCGGACTTCCAGCGCGCCCGCGACCGGTTCCGCTACCAGGAAGCCCTCGTGCTCCAGTCCGCCCTGGCCCGGCGCCGGGCCCAGCTCGCCGCGGAAGAGGCCACCGCCCGCCGGCCCGTCCAGGAAGGGCTGCTGACAGCCTTTGACCGGCAGCTGCCGTTCACCCTGACCGCCGGCCAGGCCGCCGTCGGCAAGACCCTGGCCGCGGAACTCGCCCAGGACTCGCCCATGAACCGGCTGCTGCAGGGCGAAGTCGGCTCCGGCAAGACGATCGTGGCACTGCGCGCCATGCTGCAGGTGGTTGACGCCGGGGGACAGGCCGCCCTGCTGGCCCCCACGGAGGTCCTCGCCGCCCAGCACTTCGACTCGATCCGCCGCACGCTCGGGCCGCTGTCCCGGGACGGCATGCTGGGCGGCCTGGGCGCGGACGCCGTCCAGGTCACGCTCCTGACCGGCTCCATGCCCACCGCCGCCCGGAAACAGGCCATGCTGGACGCCGCCTCCGGAACCGCCGGGATCGTCATCGGCACCCACGCCCTGCTCAGCGACAACGTGTCCTTTTATGACCTGGGCCTGATCGTCGTCGACGAGCAGCACCGTTTCGGCGTCGAACAGCGCGACGTCCTCCGGTCCAAGGCCCGCAAACCGCCGCACCTGCTGGTCATGACCGCCACCCCGATCCCCAGGACCGTGGCCATGACCGTGTTCGGTGACCTCGAAACCTCCGTTCTCGACGAGCTTCCGGCCGGTCGTGCGCCGATCACCACCCACGTCGTCGGACTCGCGGAGCACCCGGCGTGGGCCCCGCGCATCTGGACCCGCTCCCGGGAAGAGATCGACGCCGGCCACCAGGTCTACATCGTCTGTCCCAAGATTGGCTCGGACGACGACGGCGACTTCAGTCCCGGCGAGGCCGAACCGTCCGCCGCTGACCTCGACGGGGACAACGGCGCGCGCGAACTCGCGTCCGTGACCGGCGTCGTCGAACAGCTCCGGGACGAACCCGCTCTGGCGGGGGTGGCCGTGGCGCCGCTGCACGGGCGGCAGGACCCGGCCCTGAAGTCCGGGACCATGGCCTCGTTCACCGCCAACCAGACCAAGCTCCTGGTCTCCACGACGGTCATCGAGGTGGGCGTGGACGTCCATAACGCCACCCTCATGGTGATCCTGGACGCGGACCGCTTTGGTATCTCGCAGCTCCACCAGCTCCGCGGCCGGGTGGGCCGCGGCGGGCTGCCGGGAACCTGCCTGCTGGTGACCACACTGGAACCCGGCCACCCGAGCCGCCGCCGGCTCGATGCCGTCGCGGCGACGACCGACGGCTTCGAACTCTCCCAGGAGGACCTCAAGCTGCGGCGCGAAGGCGACATCCTGGGTGCCTCCCAGTCCGGCGGCAGGTCCACGCTGAAGCTGTTGCGGGTCCTGGAACATGAGGACGTGATCGCCCGGGCACGCCAGGATGCCTGGCGGATTGTCGGCGGCGACCCGTCACTGGGCGCCCACCCAGGCCTCGCGGCGGCGATCGATGAATACCTTAATCCGGAAAAGGAGGCGTTCCTTGAACGCGGCTAAGAACATCCACCCATCCCTGGCGGTACGGCCATGAGCCGCATCATTGCCGGTGCCGCGGGCGGAACCACCCTGGTCAGCGTCCCCGGATCCCTGACCCGCCCCACCACGGACCGGGTCAAGGAAGCGCTGTTCTCCCGGCTGGACGCCTTCGAGGTGATAGCTGACGCCCGCGTGCTGGATCTCTACGCGGGCTCCGGTTCGCTCGGCGTGGAAAGCGCCAGCCGCGGGGCGCAGGCCGTGGACCTGGTGGAATTCGACGGCAAGGCCAGCGGGGTCTGCCAGCGCAACGCGGACCTGGTCAACACCGTCGCGGGGCGCAAGGTGGTCTCCGTGCACCGCTCCAAGGTCGAATCATTCCTCGAACGGACCCAGGAAAGCGCCCGCTGGGACCTGATCTTCCTTGATCCGCCCTACCCCCTGGATGAACCGGCGCTGGCCGGGGTGCTGGCCAAGCTGCTCCCGCACCTGGCCGAGGGCGCCGTCGTCGTGGTCGAGCGCTCGTCCCGGAGCCCCGAACCGTCCTGGCCGGACGGGATGGAGCGGTTCGCCGACCGGAAGTACGGGGAGACGAAGCTCTGGTTCGCCGAACCCGGCGTGGACGAGGGCCCGGCGGACGCGACAGAGGCAGAACCCGAGGTAGAAGCGGAGCGCGACAGCTAGTCCGACACCGCGTCCAGCGCGACGCCGGACAGCACCTTCGCGGGGTGCGGCCCGCGGGCGGTGAGCGCCGCCGTCCAGACCTCGGGCCACGGCCCCTGCGTCCCGGCCAGGATGATGTTGCCGGGATAGCGGCCGCTGAACATGCCCGCCTCGGCGAACGCGGCCACATCGGTCATCGCCCGGCGCAGCGCGGCCACCTGGCTCCGGACCAGCGTGAGCCCCGGCTCGTCGCCGACGTTGATGATCAGGACGCCGCGCGGGGTCAGTTTCGCGGCCGCCTCAAGGTAGAACCCGGTGCACGCGATGTGCTCCGGCGCCTCCGGTCCGGAGAAAATGTCCAGGATCACGACGTCGAAACGCAGTTCCGCGGGGAGCCCGGCCAGGGCGTCCCGCGCGTCGCCGATGATCATCTGCAGGTCCGTGCCGCCCGGCAGGGGGAGTTGCTGCAGCACGAAGTCCAGCAGTTCCCGTTCCAGCTCGACCGCGTACTGCACGGAGCCGGGCCGGGTGGCCTGGATGTAGCGCGCCAGCGTCAGCGCCCCGGCCCCGAGATGCAGGGCCGTGATGGGTTCGCCCCACGGTGCCGCGAGGTCCACCACATGGCCGATCCGGCGCAGGTACTCGTAGAAGATGTCATCCGGCTCGGCCAGGTTGACGTGCGACTGCTCGGCCCCGCCGATGCTCAGCACAAACCCGCCCTCGGTGAAGGCGTCGGGCTCGATCGTGGCGTGCTGGCCGGTGGTGCGCAGGAAGCGGGAGGCCGCGGGGGAGTCCGCCATCAGAGCCTGTCGCGGAGGGTCGCGAGCCGTTCCGCGGCCTCCTGCAGGACATCAATCCTCTTGCAGAAGGCAAAGCGCAGCAGGCTCCGGGTGCGTTCGGCGCCTTCCGGATGGCAAAAAACCGGCACCGGAATCGCCGCGACACCAACGAGCGCGGGCAGCCGGCGGGCCAGGTCCACAGCATCGGTGATGCCCAGAGGGGCGGTATCCACATTGACGAAGTACGTTCCCTGCGGCGTGAAGACGTCCAGTCCTGCCGCCCGCAGGCCCTCGCTGAGGATGTCGCGTTTGAGCTGGAGGGTATCGGCGATCCCGGCATAGAACTCATCCGGCAGGCCCAGCCCGGCCGCGATGGCGCTCTGGAACGGGGTGCCGGAGCTGTAGCTCAGGAACTGCTTCACCGTGCGGGCGGCGGCGACCAGGTGCTCCGGACCGCTCAGCCAGCCGATCTTCCAGCCGGTAAAAGAGAAGGTCTTCCCGGCGGAGGAGATGGTCAGGGTGCGTTCCGCGGCACCCGGCAGGGTGGCCACCGGGATGTGCCGGGCACCGAAGGTCAGGTGCTCGTACACCTCATCGGTGATGATGACGGCGTTGTGCCTGGTGGCGAGCTCGACGACGCGTTCGAGCACCTCGCGGGGGAACACCGCGCCGGTGGGGTTGTGCGGATTGTTGACCAGCACCACCTTGGTGCGGCTGCTGAACGCCGCCTCGAGGGCGTCCAGGTCCGGCATGAAGTCCGGTGCCAGCAGCGGGGCGGTGACGTGCCGGGCGCCCGAGAGGCCGATGATCGCGCCGTAGGAGTCATAGAACGGCTCGAACGTGAGGACCTCATCGCCCGGGCCCACGAGCGCGAGCAGTGCGGCAGCGATGGCCTCGGTGGCGCCGGTGGTGACGATGATTTCTGTCTGCGGGTCCGGTTCCAGGCCGTAAAAGCGTTCCTGGTGGAGGGAAATCGCCTCCCGCAGCTCCAGGATGCCCTTCCCGGGGGCGTACTGGTTGGCGCCGGCGGCGATGGCGGCCTGTGCGGCCGCCTTGATCTCCACCGGGCCGTCCTCGTCCGGGAAGCCCTGGCCCAGATTGATGGCTCCGGTCTGGAGCGCGAGTGTGGTCATTTCCTCGAAGATCGTGACGCCGAGGGTGCCGTCTGGGGAGAGCAGGTTGGCTCCGGTCGCGGTCCGCTGCCACGGCAACTGGGAGCTCACTTTGAGCCCGCTTTCTCGCCGCGCCCGGTGAACTTGTCCATCGTGGAGTAGATCCCGAAGACCTTCCCGCCCACGAAGTCCCAGGCCCGCACCGGCAGGATGCCGCGCAGGACCTTGCCCAGCTGCGCGGTCGCGGGGGCGATCAGTTGCGGCCGTCCGGCGGTGGTGGCCCGCCAGGCCCGGTCCACGGCGTCATCCGGGGTCATCAGCGGCGTCAGCAGCGGGCCGCGTGCGCCGTCGAACATCCCCGTGGAGATGTAGCTGGGGCAGAACGTCGTCACGGCGAGGTGGCTGTAGCCGTGCTGTTCGAGTTCCAGCCGGAGCGAATCGCTCCACCCGATCACAGCCCATTTGGACGCGGCGTACACGCTCATCCTCGGGTTGGAGACGGTACCGGCGGCGGAAGCGATGTTCAGGATCCGGCGCGGCCGCCCGGCGTCGTCCATCATGCCCGGCAGGAATGCGTGGGTGACGTACATGGGCGCCAGCGCGTTGATGTCCATGGTCAGGGCGATGTCCCGCTCCGGGTGGTGGTCCCAGAAGAGTGCGCCCCGGACGATTCCTGCATTGTTGACCAGGAGCGTCAGCGGCCCTTCCTCCCGGCACGCCTCCGCGGCGTCGGCAATCGCCGCGCGGTCGGAAAGGTCCACCTGGCGGACCACGGCGCGCGCGCCGAGCAAGGTCACTTCGGCGGCGGTCTTCGCCAGGCCGTCGGCGTCGACGTCCCAGAGAATCACGACGCCGGCCCCCTCCCGGGCCGCTCGCAGGGCGTACAGGCGTCCCATGCCCATGGCGGCCCCCGTCACGAGAACCACGCCCCCGGACACGGTGAAAGGAATGCTCGATGCTGACATTCAGCCATGTTATCCCGGCCTGCGGCAGCAGTACGGTAGGTTCGAAGGATGAGACGCGCCGTATGCCCTGGCTCCTTTGACCCCATCCACAATGGCCACCTGGAAGTCATCGCCAGGGCCGCAGGCCTCTTCGACGAGGTCATCGTCGGCGTCTCCACGAACTACGCCAAGAAATACCGCTTCACCCTCGACGAGCGCATCGACATGGCCAGAGAAACCCTGGCGTCCCTGCGCGGGATCGTGGTGGAGCCGGTGGGGGAAGGACTCCTCGCCGAGTACTGCCGCCGGCGCGGCGTGTCCGCCATCGTCAAGGGCCTGCGTTCCTCCTCCGACTTTGACTATGAACTGCCGATGGCAACGATGAACCGCCAGCTCACCGGCGTCGAGACTGTCTTCCTGCCCGCGGAGAGCCACTACCTCCACTTGTCCTCGACGCTGATCAAGGAAGTGTTCACCCTGGGCGGCAACGTGTCCGAGTTCGTGCCCCGCTCGGTGCTGAAACGGCTGCACGCGGGCGAGGCGGACCAGGACCAGCCGCACAGAGGGTAAGCTTGATCGGTACTCGGCGGCCTGCTGCCGGTTGCGCGGCCCGAATCCGAGGCGGCGTGCGGTGTGAACCGCAGGCATGCCCCCGGTTTGAGTCCGTCCGGAAGATCAGGCTAAGATAGTACGTCGGTCATATGTTCAACAGGAGTTCTCATTAAACGAGATGCTAGTTCGCCCTTGGTGTTTGACGTCAAGGACCTCGGACGCAGTCCGGGAAGCATGCGGACGCTGACGGAACATGTACCCGCACCAGGTGATCTTGGTGTGGCGCTCATCGGCGTGCAGGAAGGCTCGGATGTCGAGCTGGATCTGCGGCTCGAGGCCGTACACGAAGGAATTCTGGTATCAGGAACCGCGCACGTCGAAGTTACTGGCGAGTGCGGCCGATGCCTGGATCCCCTTGCGTATGACCAAGAGGTCGATGTGCAAGAACTTTTCTTCTACGAGGACGCTGTGTTCTCGGATGAGGAAGACGAAGAAGAGCAACGTCGAGTCGAGCACGATCTGATCGATCTTGAGCCGGTGTTGCGGGACGCAGTTGTAACCATGCTGCCGTTCCAGCCGGTGTGCCGGGAAGACTGCCAGGGCCTTTGCTCCGAATGTGGAGTTCGCCTGGAAGACGAGCCGGGGCATCACCACGAGGTGGTAGATCCTCGCTGGGCTGCCCTAGCTGACTTGGCTAAGCCTGACCGGCAAAACTGATTTGTAAGTGTTGGACTAGAGAGAAATGAGTTAGCCGTGGCTGTCCCGAAGCGGAAAATGTCTCGCTCGAATACCCGCGCCCGCCGCTCCCAGTGGAAGGCAACTGCCCCCCACCTGGTGAAGACTGTCGAGAACGGCCAGGTTACGTACAGCCTGCCGCACCAGGCAAAGGTCGTTACTGACTCGGCTGGCACCGCGCTGTTCCTTGAATACAAGGGCCGCAAGGTCGCAGACGTCTAATCCGCCAACTGGCTGACTAAGATGTCTTCAACTGAAGAGCTTCTGAAGCGTCTCGGTGTCACTATTGACGCCGGGACGCTTCGTCTTGCGCTCACACACCGTTCCTACGCCTACGAAAACGGCGGCATACCCACCAATGAACGTCTCGAGTTCCTGGGCGACTCCATCCTGGGGTTCTCGGTCACCGACGCGCTGTACCGTGACAACCCCACGCTGCCCGAAGGGGACCTGGCCAAGCGCCGCTCCGCCGTCGTCAGCACCCGGGCACTCGCGGGCATCGGCCGCAGCATCGGACTTGGTGAGTACATCTACCTCGGCCAGGGCGAAAAGCTCACCGAGGGCAAAAACAAGGCGTCCATCCTCGCGGACACCATGGAGGCGCTCATCGGCGCCACCTATATCTCCAATGACATCGAGACCGCACGCCAGCTGGTCATGCGCCTGATCGGGCCCCTGCTCAAGGACGCGGCCGCGCTCGGCGCCGGCACCGACTGGAAGACCAGCATCCAGGAGCTGGCAGCCAGCCGCCAGCTCGGGACGATCAACTATGCCGTGGAGGGCTCCGGGCCGGACCACGCCCGGACGTTCGAGGCCATCCTGCGGATCGGCGGCAACGACTACGGCTCCGGCTCGGGCAACTCCAAAAAAGAAGCCGAGCAGGAAGCGGCCGCTGACGCCTGGCGCAGGCTCTCGGCGCCGTCGGCGGCTGCTGCGCCGGACACGGCCGCCGTACCCGACACGGCACCCGCCGCATCGCCGGAACCCGACGCGCAGCAGCTGCAGTCCCAGACCGGCGCCTAGGCACGCCCTGTGCCTGAACTGCCCGAGGTCGAAGTTGTCCGCCGCGGCCTGGTGAACTGGGTGCGGGGCCGGACCATCACCGCCGTTGAGGTGCTGGATCCGCGCTCCGTCCGGCGGCACGCACTTGGCCCCGAGGACTTCGCCGGCAACCTTGAAGGTGCCCGCGTCCTGGACGTTGTCCGGCGCGGAAAGTTCCTCTGGCTGCCGTTGGCTGATACGGCCCCGGGGGATCCCGCTGCAGCGGACATGCCCGCCGTGGCACTCATGGCGCACCTGGGCATGTCCGGGCAACTGCTGATGCAGGACTCCACTGTTCCGGACGAAAAGCACCTGAAAGTTCGGCTGCGGCTCAGCCCCGCGGACGGTATGCCGGACCAGCTCCGGTTCGTGGACCAGCGGATCTTCGGTGGGCTCTTCCTCACCCCGCTGATCCCCACGCCCGACGGCGGTCCCGGCGGGCTCGCCGAAACACCGCTGCCGCTGATCGCCGGGGGAGCCTCCCACATCGCGCGGGACCCGCTGGACCCCCACTTCTCCTTCGAGGAGTTCTACCGGCGGCTCCGGACCCGCAAGACCGGGCTCAAACGCTCCCTCCTGGACCAGGGGCTCGTTTCCGGAATCGGCAACATCTACGCGGACGAGGCCCTGTGGAAGGCGAAGCTGCACTATGCCCGCCCCACGGACACCCTGCGCCGGGCCGATGCCCTCCGGGTACTGGAAGCCGCCCGCGAGGTCATGACGGATGCCCTCGCCGCCGGCGGGACCAGCTTCGATTCGCTCTATGTCAACGTCAACGGGGCCTCCGGCTACTTCGACCGCTCGCTCAATGCCTACGGCCGCGAAGGCCTGGAATGCAAGCGCTGCGCCGCGGCCGGCCTGGTTAGCCTGATGAAGCGGGAACAGTTCATGAACCGCTCATCGTACTCGTGCCCGGTCTGCCAGCCCCGGCCCCGCAACGGGCGCTGGTAGGTACCGGCCGCAAAAGACAAGTAGTACTACTCTTCCGAACCGTGCATCCCGCTGAAAGACTGTGCCGATGAGTGTCAGGGGAGCAGGGACCGTGGTTGCAATGGAAGCCTTCGCCGGGGCCGGGGAAAGCCGGTGATAGCCAAGCGGCTGGTCATCGCGGGGGTTGGCATAGCGGCGGTCCTCGGAGGAACCGCCGTCGTGCTCGACCAGGTGACGGCAGGACAGTCCGCTGATTCGCGTTCCGCGCCGGTGCCCGGCAGCAGTCCGACAGCCTCCGGATCCGGTGCGGACCCCGGCACAGCCGACGCAGCCACAGCGGCGGAAGCCGGCGGAGCCGCAACGGCGGAAGCCAGTGGTGCCGCGGCCAAGCCGGCAGAGGGTTCAGCCGATGGCTCGGCCTCGGCACCGGCGGGGCGTGAAGTCCTTCCCGCCGTGAGTCCGTCGCCGTCCGGGCTGCCCATGCCGCCGCCTCCGGCTCCCCTCATCAGCTTGCCCCTGCCGGCGACAGCATCAGCCCAAGGCAAAATCGTGGACGGGTTCCCCGCGGACGTCATCGCGTTTCCCGAGGGTACGGTGGTTGTCTCGACCGGTGTGTCCTCGGCTGATGGCTCCCTGCAGATTTCCGCGGACGCCATCGCCGCGTCCAGCCAGGCGTCAGTGGTGGGGCACTTCCAGCAGATCCTGGGGCCCTTGAAGTTCTGGTCCGAACCCGTTCAGGCGCCGGACGGACAACAGTCCATGCGGTTCAGCCGGGGCAATGATTCAGTGACTCTCACGACCTCAACGACGGGAACGGGGAGCACCCGGTTCATGCTGTTGGCAAACCTGCATGTGGCGGCAGGCGGGTAGCGCCATGTACATCTCCATCTCTGACCGCAACGGCGGCAAGAGCGACCTGGCCGCGGCGGACATAACCCCGGCCGGGCCCCGGGGAAAGCCCTTCCGTCTCTCCCCGGTGATTCTCTGCCTGGGCGTGGTCAGCATGCTCACCGACGTATCGTCCGAATCCGTCTCCGCAATCCTGCCCCTGTACATCACCGGATTCCTGGGCCTGTCCACCATTGCGTTTGGCATTCTCGATGGAATCAACCAGGGTGCGAGCGCCATTGTCCGGATCGCTGCCGGCCATGCGTCCGACCGCCTCGGGCGCCCCAAAGGGGTGGCCCTCGCAGGCTACGGCCTTTCCATGGTGGCCCGGATCGGCCTCCTGTTCGCCAGCGGATTCTGGGCCCTGACCGGGGTGGTGACGGCGGACCGGATTGGCAAGGGCATCCGAACGGCCCCGCGCGACGCACTGATCGCGGTGTCAGCCCAGCCGGAATACCTGGCGCGGCATTTCGGTGTGCACCGGATGCTGGACAACATCGGTGCGGCCAGCGGGCCGCTGCTGGCCTTCTTCATCCTGATGCTGGTGCCCAACGGCTATGGCATTGTCTTTGTGGTCTCGCTGGCGTTCGCCGCAATTGGTGTCGCAGCGCTCGCGCTCTTGGTGCCGAACCTCAAAACAGGGGAGCCGCGAGACTCAGGGCCGGCCAGCAAAACCAGGCCGGCGTGGGGTTTCCGGTGGCGGTTGCTCCGTGAACCGGGCATAGGCCGGCTGCTGGTCGCCGCCGGGATTCTGGGCCTGCTCACGGTAGGGGACGGCTTCATCTACCTGGTGCTGCAGGACAGGGACTCGTTTGCTGTGCAGTGGTTTCCGCTGCTCTACGTGGGAACGAACGTGGTTTTTCTGGTCCTCGCCGTTCCGCTGGGCCGCCTCGCGGACCGTTGGGGCAAGGCGCGGGTGTTTGTGGCAGGGCACGTCGCACTCCTTGCCTGCTACCTGCTGGCTGCGGCGCCGCTGGGCGGCCTGGGCCCTACCGTGGCCTGCCTGGTTCTGCTCGGGGCGTTCTACGCTGCGACGGACGGCGTGCTGGCTGCGTTGGCAAGCCAGCTTACTCCGCCTGACAAACTTGCCACGGGACTCGGGGCAGCACAGACCGTGGTCGCACTCAGCCGGATGGCCGCGTCCGCCGGCTTTGGTGTCCTTTGGTTTGCGCTGGGTCCCTCCACCGCGATGATGGTGGTTGGCGGTTGCCTCGCCGCGGCCGTCGCGGCGTCGTGGTTCATCCTGCGCGGCGGCCTGCGGCAGAGGACGGCCGCTTGACCCCGCCAGGAAGCAAGTCGAAGTGGGGGATCCTGCTGCTCGTGACTGCGCTGGTCATTGCCGCCGCCGGAACCTACGCGGCGATTGCCTTCGGGCGTTTTCAGGAGAGCATGACGGCGGCGTCGTCGGCACGGGTGGCATCCGGCGGCGCCGTGCTGACAAAGGCAGCCGTCCTGTTCCGCAACACGGCGTCCGGGCAGGGCTACGGGATGATCGGCACCGTCCCGCTGTCCGAACCTGCCGGCGAGCGGTCATTGACGGAGGTTGCCTGCGACAGGGTGTACGGCACGCTGCAGGACATTGTCTGCCTGAAGACCAACCGCGGCCTGGTCACCAACTTTGAAGCCGTACTCCTTGACCCGGACTGGCAGCAAAGGCGGAGCTGGGCGGTCCCGGGCATCCCCAGCCGCACACGGATGAGTGCGGACGGCTCCCTCGTGGCCACAACGGTGTTTGTCACCGGGCACTCGTACGGCAGTGCGGGCTTCTCGACGGAGACATCCATCACGGCGGCGCAGGGCGGCGGCGGAACCGGGAGCCTTGAAGACTTCGCGCTGCTGGTTAACGGCACCCGCATCACGGCGGCAGACCGCAACGTCTGGGGCGTGACCTTCGTTCCTGGCCAAAGCGACACGTTCTACGCGACGGCAGCATCCTCCGGCCGTATCTGGCTTGTGAAGGGGAGCATTTCGGCGCGCACCCTCACAGCAGTCCACGACGGCGTGGAGTGCCCGTCGATCTCTCCCGATGGCACCCGGATCGCGTACAAAAAGAACACCGGCGGCCCGCTGGCCGCGCACTGGCGGGTCGCGCTGCTGGACCTGGCCGCCGGGACGGAGACCGTCCTGTCCGAGCCGCGCAGCGTGGATGACCAGATCGAATGGCTTGACGACCGGACACTGCTCTACGGACTCGCCCGGGACGGTGCCGCGGGCGACAGCGACATCTGGCAGATCAATGTGGATCCCGCGTCCCGTTCCTCCCTCTACATCGAACACGCCTGGTCGCCGTCGGTGGTGCGCTGACAGGAGCTTCCGCCACCCATCGATTGCTCCATAACGGCCCTTATAGAGCCTCAAAAGGGCCGTTATGGAGCAGCGGATGGGGGTCAGGGTGCGGCAGGTGCGAAGACGATATCGACGAAGTAGTTGGTGGCGTTCCAGGAGTTCGTCGGCATGGCGCCGCCGGACCCGTATTGGTACAGGCCGTTGTTCGGGCCCGCGGCTGTCAGGACGCCGTTGATCCAGGGTTCCGCGAAGAACGCCGCTGTGGAGGGATAGCTGCCGTTGGGAGCCAGGTAGGACACCACGTAGCTCTGTCCGGGCTCGAGCGCGACCGGAGCAGCAAACGTGGCCGTTTGCCAGCCGGAGGTTGTCTCGCCCGTGAATGTCACCTGGGCCAGTTGCTGCCCGGCGGCAGTCCACAATGAGCCGACATGCGTTCCCGTGTTGCCAGCGCCTTTGTAGAACCTGACGCCGGTGGCATTGCCCGACGCCGACACTGAGAAGGCGGTGCCCAGCTCAATGGATGACGTGTCCCCGGTTGCGGCCGGGACGGCAGGGAGCAGGGATCCGAACAGGGACTGTTCCGCGCCGGCAGGATTGGATGTGGTGAACTGCCAACTGAGCGGCGCCAGCGCGGCGCCTTGCGTTGAGACGACGTTGCTGACGCCGGCTGATATCACCGTGGCCGCCGGAAGCGGTTGTGCCGGCGAGAACGTGATCGTCCGGGCGTCCGCCGACAGTGCGGACGCGCCGCTGACGGCGGCACCGTTGGCTGACAGTTCAAAGGTGAAGCCGTTCTGGACGGGCGCTGACAGCGTCACCGACGGTTTGGATGTCAGGGGGAACCCGAGGGAATCTGCCGCAGGCACCAGGGCTGTCGCGGTGAGCGGCTGCACCGATACGACGAAGTCCACGTCCACGAGGTAACTTGCGTTCGCGGAAGATGACGGGAAGTCGCCGTTGTACGTGTAAGCACCTGCGCCGGCGGCCGCACGCAATGGTCCGCTGGTGAGTGCGGATCCCAACCCGCCCGGTGTCGCCGAATAGATGCCGGTGGGTGTGCGGTAGGCGGCCACATATTCCGTGTTCGCCGCGATGTCCACGGGCTGGCTGAAGGTGGCTGTCTGCCATCCGGACGAGGATTCTCCAGTGAAGGTGGCCGTCGCCAACTGCTCACCGGCGGCGGTGTACAGCGCCCCGGTGTGTGTTCCGGTGTTGCCCGCGGCCTTGTAGAAGCGGATGCCCGTGATCTTGCCGGGGGCATTGCTGGCGAAGCGTACGCCCAGCGTGAGGGGCACCCCGTCATTGAATTCCGGGACGACCGGGGTCACGGTGTCCTGATACAGCGAGCACGGGCAGACCCCGTCGGACCGCGGGGACGGAACGGTCGTGAAGGTCCAGGTGCCGCCGGCGCTGAGTGACTGGCCCGTCGTCGAGGTTGCCGTCAAAGTAGCCGTGTAGCTGGTGGCAGCTGCCAGGGCTGCCGCCGGAGTGAAGGTCACTTTGCCCGTCGCCGAGTCGTAGCTGGCGGTGCCGGGAACATCGACAGAGCCGGGACCTGTCAACGTCAGCGCCACACTTGACCCGGCGGCAGGCTTGGACAGGGCAGCGGAGACCGCGGTATCCAGGGCAATGCTCGAGGAGCCGGGAAGCGGCGTCTGCGCGCCGGCCACGAAGGGCAGTTCCGGGTACTGGACCACGACGTCAACGAGGTAGCTGGCTCCCGAACGCGCACCCGGGAAATCGCTCGTGTAGGAGTACGCTCCGGCGTCGGACGCCGTTCTCAGGTTTCCGACGCTCAGTCCGGATCCGAAGCCGTTCACGGTGGCCGAGTAGGCTCCGGTGGTGCTCTTGTAGGCCATGATGTATTCGGTATTTGCCGTCAGGGCGATGGGCTGGTTGAAGTTCGCCGTTTGCCAGCCGGAGCTACTCTCGTTTGCGAAGGTGACAGTGGCGAGCTGCTGTCCGGACACAGTGAACAGGGTCCCGGTGTGTGTGCCGGTGTTGCCCGCTGACTTGTAGAAGCGGACGCCGGTGACGGTCCCTGCAGCAACGCTGGAGAAGCGGACCCCGAGGGTCAGCGGCACACCGTCCCTGACCTCCTGGATCCCCGGGACGACAGCGTCATCATAAAGGCTGCAAGGGCAGCTTCCCGGAACCGGCGGAGAGACCACAGTGGTGAAGGACCACGTTGCACCGCTGGTCACAGCGCCGCCGCCCGCGTCCGTGGCGCTGAGCGTAGCGGTGTAGGTGGTACCGAGCGCCAGGACAGCTGCCGGGGTGAAAGTGACCTTCCGCAGGGTGGAGTCGTAGCCGGTGGTGCCGGCCACGGCCGTGCCGTTCGCCGTGAGCGTCAGTTGCACGCTCGAATCCGTGACGGCCTTGGAGAGTACCGCCCCCACTGTTGTGGCCTGGGGGACGCTCGACGAGCCGTCCAGCGGCCAGTGCCCGGAGGCCGTCAGGTCGGAGGTGTCGACGGTGTCAAACAGGGCATCCACGAAATAGTTGCCGTTGTTGTAACTGTTCGACGGAAACGACCCCGGAGCGGCGTACACACCGGCCGGAGGGCTCCCGAATCCGCCGGCCACGGTCAGGGGCGGGGCCGTCAGGCCAAAGCTGGCCCACTGGTTGTCCTTGCTGGCATAGTGTCCGCTCGGAGCGGTGTACGAGACGACATACTTTTGGCCGGCGGTCACCGGCACCGGCTGACTGAAACGTACTTGCTGCCAGCCGGACGCCGTTTCCGCGGTGAACGCGGCCGTCGCAAGCCGCTGGCCCGCAGCACTCCAGAGCGAACCGTTGTGGGTTCCGGTATTGGCGGCGCTCTTGTAGAAGCGCGCTCCGGTGATGAAGCCGTCCACGCTGGGTGTGATATTCATACCAAGCTCATATGCGCCGCCGTCCTGGGCATCAGGCACGTCCGGTGCCTGCTGGCCGAAGACGGAGTACGGTCCGGCCAGCAGCAGATGACGGGTTAACGGTGTGCCGATGTTGGCGCTGTCGTCCACGGCGCGCACCTGGATGCTGGCCGTGGCAAGGCCCTTCTGGATATAGGTGTAGGACCAGCTTTGTTTGCCGTCGGCGCGCCGCCAGCTTGTTCCCCCGTCGGTGGAGACTTCGACGCCGGCGACGATGCCGCCGGCGTCGCTGGCCGTTCCGGACACCGTGACGGCCGTGCCGTGCGGGATGCTGGCACCCTCGGCAGGGGAGGAGACCGCCACGGTCGGGGGCGCCGTGTCGCTGCTGGCCGACGCGGCGGCAAGGGCCGTGTCGCGGGTGGCGGGCTGGGCGCCCATGTCTGCCAGCAGGTTGATTTGTGCCTGCTGCATCCGCGGATCCGCGGGCGCGCCGTCGCCGTCATGCTGCTGGTCCAGGCCCCACGTCCACTGGACCGTACCCGCGGAGAAGACCAGAGCCCCGCTGGGGGCCCGGTACATGGTCAGGTGGTGCGTAGTGGTTCCGGGCAGCACGGTGTTGCCGAAATCCTGCAGATACTGGGGGGATGTCCCCGTGGTGGTGGACAGCCGGATCAGTCCCGCCGGCCTGAACCCGTTGTCGACGTCCTCATTGGATTCGTAGCCCACCGTGTGCGGCGCCAACTCCGCGGAGCTTCCGGCGGCGAGTGTTGCCAGTGTGGTGTTGCGCCAGAGACGCGCTTTTCCCTCGGCGGCGCTGACGGTGACGGGCAGGTCCGTGTAGTTGGACATGTACATCGTCCCGGTGAGTGCGTTTTCCGGAAGGCCGCCGCCGTTGGCCTGCGCGGCGAACCTCGGATCGCGCCACGTGCCGGTCCACTGCGTGCTGGGGTCAATCTTGCCGCCGGCCCAGGTCTCCTTGTAGGAGGTGATGGTGCGTCCGGCTGCACCGTCGACCGGGGAAGGCTCCAGCCGCGTCCGCCAGTACACTTCGTTGCCCGAGAGGAACTGCAGATTCACGCCGGCGTCGCGGGCGGCCTCCACATTCGCCCGCTGGGCACCGGACCAGTATTCGTCGTGGCCCACGGAGAGGAACACCTTGTGGTTGAGCAGCTGGGCGCCGTTCCGGTCAGTGTCCACTCCACTGATGTAACTTACGTCGTAGCCGTTCTTTTCCAGGAAGCGGACCAGCGGGTACTCGCTGCCGAAGTAGAAGTCGCGGCCGTCCACGGCGCCACGTGTGTTGACCGGCCGGTTGTAGCTGATTTTGTAGGCCCGGCCGTTCTGTGCCCCCTGGTAGAAATCCGAGCCGCCGTAGTCGTTGTAGGCCTGCCACGACGTGTCGGAGGTCTGGAAGACGACATCCGAATGGCTGCCATCCGAGCGGACAATGAAAGTGATGTGGCTCTGGCTGCCGTTGTCCGGCCGCGTCAGGAGGGCGACATACACGCCGGAGACGGCGGACGCGGGGACCTGCCAGGTGGCGGACACCGCCCAGGTTCCGCAATCGTAGAGTTCCGTGGTGACGTCAGAGAGGCATTGGGGTTGTGTTTGCCGCAATGCCGCCGGGGTCACATCGGCAATCTTGCGGGCGCCGAGTCCCTGGTACCAGCCGGTCCGGTAGATGCCGATCGTGTAGTTGGCCGCGGTGGTGTCCACCTTGAAGCTGATGGGCTGGCCCGCGTTGACGCTGATGTCGGTCGCGAATCCCTGAATGTCGGCATCACCGGCGCCGGTGATGTCCCATTCCGAGGGCGGGCTTCCGGGCTTCGAATTCTCACACGCCACGGCGTTCAGGAGCGGGGAGCACGGATCCGCAGCGTTGGCGGACGGCAGGAGCGCCGCCGGCGCAGCGACCGGCAGGAGCGCTGCAACCAGTGCGGCGGCAACCAGCCGAATGGCGCCTCGTGTGAGTGCTTTCAGCGGTCGACCGGCTGGGGATGCGGACATATGAACTCCTGAGTGAGTACGCTGTGGCGGTATCGGGCCGGCGCATCGTGCACCGCCCTGTGCCGCACCCCCCGGGGCAGCCAACCAAGTTATCCAGTTGTCTTCCAACATCGAGTTGCCAGCCAAACACCCCCCTTGCGCCCGAGGCCGGGACACAGAACCAACTGCGTCCTGCCACGTCGGGACGGCGTGAGCCCGCCGGCCCGAGCAGCACCAAGCAACTCTTCGCCGTCAGCCTAGGGTTCCGCGCGGAGAGCCAGCAAAAGAATTCCTTGGGAAAAGCCTAAATCCGCTGATTTTAGGGCCGTGGCGGTAGATTTAGGGCGGGAGCAGCCGTTTCCGCCAGCCAGGAGATCCGAAATACCTTGCACCTCAAAAGCCTGACCGTCCGGGGATTCAAGTCCTTCGCTTCGGCGACGACTTTCGAATTCGAACCAGGCGTCACCGCCGTCGTGGGACCCAACGGCTCGGGCAAGTCCAATGTGGTGGACGCCCTGGCCTGGGTGATGGGTGAACAGGGCGCCAAGACCCTGCGCGGCGGCAAAATGGAGGACGTGATCTTCGCGGGCACGTCCGGGCGCCCGCCTCTGGGCCGCGCCCACGTCTCGCTCACCATTGACAACAGCGACGGCGCCCTGCCGATCGAGTACAGCGAAGTCACGATTTCCCGCACCCTGTTCCGCACCGGCGGCTCGGAGTACGCCATCAACGGCGCCGGCTGCCGGCTCCTGGACATCCAGGAGCTCCTCTCGGATTCCGGCCTGGGGCGGGAAATGCACGTGATCGTGGGGCAGGGGCAGCTCGACAAGGTGCTGCACGCCACCCCGGAGGACCGGCGCGGTTTCATCGAGGAAGCCGCCGGCATCCTCAAGCACCGCCGCCGCAAGGAAAAGACCGTCCGCAAGCTCGAAGCCATGCAGGCCAACCTTGCACGCCTCAGCGACCTCACCGGCGAAATCCGGCGCCAGCTCACGCCGCTGGGCAAACAGGCCGAAGTGGCACGGCGCGCCCAGACCGTCCAGTTCGAAGTCCGGGACGCGCGCTCCCGCCTCCTCGCGGACGACCTCGTCCAGCTGCAGTCGGCCCTGGCCCGGGACGTCGCGGACGAAAGCGCACTCAAAGCCCGGCGGGGCGTCGTCGGGCAGGAACTCGAGCTCGGCAGGCAGCGGCAGGCCAGCCTCGAACAGCTCGCCGCCGAAGCCACCCCCACACTCAGCGCCGCCCGCGACACCTGGTACCAGCTCTCCGCCGGACGGGAACGGCTGCGCTCCCTGGGCTCCCTCGCCGAGGAGCGGCGCCGGCTGCTTGGTGCCTCCGACGCCGTCCCGGATACCGGCCGCGACCCCGACCAGCTCGACCGGCAGGCCGCCCGCGTCCGTGCGGAACAGTCCGGGCTGGAGCGCCAGATAGTGGAGCGCCGCAGCACCCTGGACGCCGCCACCGCCGCCAAACAGGACGCCGAAAACGCCGCCGCCGCCGAGGACAAGCGCCTCGCGTCCCTGCTCCGCGCCGCCGCGGACCGCCGCGAGGGCCTCGCCAGACTGTCCGGGCAGGTGGGCGCCGCACGCTCCCGCGTCGAGTCCGCCCAGGCGGAACTCGGCCGGCTCCGTGAATCCCTCAGGGCAGGGGAGGAACGCCGCAGGCAGGCCCATAGCGAGTTCACCGCCCTCGAATCCCAGGTCGCCGGGGCGGAAGACGGCGAGGAAACCCTCGACGCCGAGTACGAGGACGCCAGCATGGTGCTCGACACCATCGCCGCTGAGATCGACGCGCTGCAGGCGGCCGAACGCGAAGGCGAGCGGGAACGCGGTGCCCTCATGGCCCGCCGTGACGCCCTTCAGCTCGGACTGAACCGCAAGGACGGCTCGGATCACGTCCTTGGCTCAGGAATTCCCGGCGTGATTGGATCCCTGGCGTCCATGATCACAGTGGAACCCGGCTTCGAGGCGGCCATCGCCGCGGCCCTGGGCTCCTCCTCCGACGCCGTCGTGGTGCAGGACGGCGAAGCCGCGGCCACCGCCGTCGAGCGGTTGAAGAGCGACGACGCCGGCCGGGCCGCCCTGCTGCTGGCGGGCACAGCCGCCGCCCGCACCGCCCCCGGCGGGCAGCTTCCCGCGGGCGCCCGGTGGGCGTCCGGTCTGGTCACGGCGTCAGGCACGGACGATGCCGCCCCCCGGCTGCCCCTGTCCGCACTGCTGGCGGGCATCGCCGTCGTCGAGGGCCTGGACGACGCGGCACAACTCCTTGCCGGCCGCCCGGAACTGACCGCCGTGACCCGTGCCGGGGACGTCCTGACCGTCCTGACCGTGAACGGAGGCTCCGCCAAGGCTCCCTCGCTGATCGAGGTGCAGGCCGCCGTCGACGACGCTTCCGCGCGGCTTGCCGCGGTGACCGCCGAGCTGGAACGCCAGCGTTTCGCCCTCGCCGCCGCGCAGGCCCGGCGCAGCGCGGCACAGGACCGTGCCGATGCGGCCCTGGAGAAACTCCACGATTCGGATGCCCGGCTGGCGGCCGTGGCCGAACGCCTGGGGCACCTGAACTCCGTGCTGCGCAGTGCCGTCGGCGAAAGCGAGCGGCTCGCCGCCTCCCTCGCCCGGGCCGAGGCCAACATCCGCACCGAACAGGAGTCGCTGGAGGCCGTGGCGGCACGGCTGGCCGCCGCCCAGGAAGCACCAGCGGAGGAGGAGCCCTCACCGGAACACCGGGACGCCCTCGCCCTGGCCGCGTCGCTGGCCCGCGGCGCCGAGATGGATGCCCGGCTCGCCCTGCGCAGCGCCGAGGAACAGCTTACGGCCACCCGCAACCGGGCGTCGTCGCTCGAACGCGCCGCCGCCACCGAGCGCCGCGCCCGCGAGGAAGCGGCCGAACGGGCACGCCGCCGCCGGCTCCAGGCCAAACGGGCCGCGGCCGTCTCCGCCGCCGTCGCCCGGGTGGTCGGCTTCATCGACGTATCCGTCGAACTTGCCCGGCAGGAGCGCGACAGCGCCGAGGAACGCAAGGAACAGATGGACGTCGAGCTCGCGGCCGTGCGCAGCAGCAACGATGCCCTCGCCCGCGAACTGGCCGAACTGACCGACTCCGTGCACCGCGACGAACTGGCCCGCACCCAGCAGCGCCTCCGGATCGAAGCCCTGGAACTCAGGAGCGTTGAGGAACTGGGCCTGACCGCCGCCCAGCTGGTGGCGGATTTCGGCCCCGACCAGCCAGTCCCCGTGCCCGAGGGGGAATCGGCGGACAAATGGGCCGCCCTGCGCGCCCCGGTGGACGAGGACGGCCGTGAGATCATCACCGGCAAGCCCTTCGTCCGCGAGGAACAGGAGAAGCGGCTCAAACGGGCCGAGCGGGACCTGTCAGCCCTGGGCCGGGTCAACCCGCTGGCGCTGGAGGAATTCGCCGCCCTCGAGGAGCGCCACCAGTTCCTGAGCACCCAGCTCGAAGACCTCAAATCCAGCCGGAAAGACCTGCTGGACATCATCAAGGAAGTCGACGAGCGTGTCCAAAAGGTCTTTGCCGAGGCTTTCGAGGACACCTCGGCGCAGTTCGTCCGGATCTTCGCGCGGCTCTTCCCCGGCGGCGAGGGCCGGCTGGTCCTCACCGACCCCTCGGACATGCTGACCACCGGCATCGAAGTCGAGGCGCGGCCGGCCGGCAAGAAGATCAAGCGGCTCTCACTGCTTTCGGGCGGCGAACGTTCGCTGACCGCAGTGGCCCTGCTCGTCGCGATCTTCAAGGCCCGGCCCTCACCGTTCTATGTGATGGATGAGGTGGAAGCGGCGCTGGACGACACCAACCTGGGCCGGCTCATCACCATCTTCGAGGAGCTGCGCGAATCCAGCCAGCTCATCATCATCACCCACCAGAAGCGCACCATGGAAGTTGCCGACGCCCTCTACGGCGTCACGATGCGCGGCGACGGCGTCTCCACGGTCATCAGCCAGCGGCTCGGCGCCCAGGTCTGAGGCGCGCCCGCCCGCGTTTCCAGGCCCCGCGGCGGCTTTCCGGTTTGTGAGAAGCTAGGGGAGTGAACGACATCCTCCCCATTCTCCTGCCCATCCTCGCTGCCCTGGTGGTCCTCGGTGCGCTCATTCCGGTCCTGATGAAGACCCGGAAGAACATCACCAACTACCCCGGAAAGCGTGATGAGAACGATCCTGTGAGGCCGGGTGCCGGCGGCGGGACCCTCCTCGAGGACCGTCCCGCACCGCCGCGCGAACGCGTGTCACCAGACGACGTAGACGGCGCCGTCGACCTTGAGGGCCTGGAAACAGTCGAAGTCCCGGACAACGTCGCCGGCCTGGAAACCGTCCCGGTGGAAACGCCGCTGCCGGTGGCCGGCCGCCTGGTCCGCCTCCGCGAACGCCTCATCAAGTCCAACAACATCCTCGGCAAAGGCCTGCTGGCGCTGCTCTCAGCTGACAAGATCGATGAGAACGTCTGGGACGAGGTGGAGGAGACCCTCCTGCTCGCCGACCTTGGCACCGAGCCGACCCTGCAGCTCGTCGACGCGCTCCGCGAACGCGTCAAGGTGCTCGGCACCCGCTCCCCGGAACAGGTCAAGGCCCTGCTGCGCGAGGAACTCATCAAGCTCGTCGACCCGACGATGGACCGGACGCTCCGCGTCGAACGCCACGCCGACAAGCCCGCCGTCGTGCTCGTGGTGGGCGTCAACGGCGTCGGCAAGACCACCACGGTGGGCAAGCTCGCCCGCGTGCTTGTCGCCGAAGACAAGGATGTCCTGCTCGGTGCCGCGGACACCTTCCGCGCCGCCGCCGCCGAGCAGCTCGCCACGTGGGGCCAGCGCGTCGGCGTCCCCACCGTGAAGTCCGACGTCGACGGCGCGGACCCGGCGTCCGTCGCCTATGAAGCGGTCAAGGCAGGCATCGACCAGGAAGTCGACGTCGTAATGATCGACACCGCCGGCCGCCTGCAGAACAAGACGGGCCTGATGGACGAGCTCGGCAAGGTCAAGCGCGTCATCGAGAAGCTCGCCGAGGTGGACGAGGTGCTCCTGGTCCTGGACGCCACCACGGGCCAGAACGGCCTGAACCAGGCCCGGGTGTTCGCCGAGGTCGTGAACATCACCGGCATCGTCCTGACCAAGCTGGACGGAACGGCCAAGGGCGGCATCGTGGTGGCCATCCAGAAGTCGCTTGGGGTCCCGGTCAAGCTCATCGGCCTCGGCGAGGGCGCGGACGACCTCGCCCCGTTCGACGCCGAGAGCTTCGTCGACGCCATCCTGAACTGAGGGCGTGCCTCCCACAGAGGCAGCCCCCTGGCCCGCGGATGCCGTCGCTGACAACGACAGCCGCCGCGGGCCAGTGGCGTTTAAACGGGCAGGAGTCAGGCGCCGCGCGTAGCCGGCCGCTGGAACGTTTCCCGGGCCAGCAGCCAGCCCGCGGCGGCCGCGACCAGGACGCCGCCGGTGACGCCGAACGCCCAGCCATAGCCCAGCCGGTCTGCGAGGAGCCCGGCAAGGACCGGTCCGATGATCGCGCCGCTGTCTGCCGTCATCTGGAAGATCGCGAGCACCCGGCCACCCGAGCGCTCATTGCCAATCACGTCGGCCATGGCAGCCTGCTGGGCGGGGCCGAGCAGGCCTGACCCGATGCCGGCCACGGCGGTCGCCGCGAGGAACCAGGGCAGCTCGTGGGTGAAGCCGATCGCTGCCGTGGCGGTTCCGGTGACGAGCAGCCCGGAAATCATCATGGGTTTCCGGCCCAGGCTGTCCGCGAGTTTGCCGGAGAACGTCAGCGCCACCGCGTTGGCCGCGGCGAACATCGCCAGGGCCCAGCCCGCCGATTCCGGGCCCGCGTTCAGCGCGGCAACCGCGAAGAGCGGAACCGTGGCCATCCGCACGCCGAACGTCGCCCAGCCGTTCGCGAAGCTGGAGAACAGCCCCGCCCGGTACGCGCTGTCCCGAAGCGCCGCACGCAGCTCCATCGCCGGCGCCGTGGACCCGTCCGGGCGGGAGGCGGCCGGCACATGGCTCAGCTGGGTCTGCACCACCAGGGCCGCCAGGACCAGGGCGGCCGCGTAAACGAGGAACGGCACCCGCAGCCCGAAGCCGGCCAGCAGGCCGCCCACGACAGGCCCGCACACATTGCCGATCAGGAACGCCGAAGCATACGCCCCCGAGACCCGGCCGCGGCTCTCGGGCGGCGCCAGCCGGACCACGAGGGCCATCGATGCGACCGTGAACATCACCGAGCCGGCGCCGCCGAGGCCCCGGAAGATGAGCAGCTGCCAGTAGTCCTGCGCGAAGGCGCACGCCGCCGTCGACGCCGCAACAATGAGCAGTCCGGCCACGTAGACCGGCCGTTCCCCGAGCCGCACAATCAGCGCGCCGCCGGCGGGGGCGAACACCAGCCGCATAAACGCGAAGATGCTCACGATCACGGCGGCCGCCGTCGCTCCGACGTCGAACGTGGTGGCGAACTGGGGGAGGACCGGGGCCACCAGGCCGAAGCCGAGGGCGATGAGGAAGGCAGCTACCAACATCACCTTGATGTCCCGGGGCAGCACCGCCCTGCCGCTGGTCCGGGTGCCTGCCTGGGCCGGGGATCCCGCGGGGCGGTGGGACTTACTCATGGTGAAGGCTTCCTGGTCCTGTGGGCGCGTGGGAGGGGATGTTGGAGCGCGTGAAACATAACCGTAACAAGAAGGATTTGCACCATTTACTTCCAAGAGGTTCTTGTAACACCCCGGCAATCTAAATCCTGCGCCGGCGAAACACGCCCCCGACAAAATCTTCTTAGAACGCAAACCGCGTTGAGGCACGCGGAGAACTCCGCAACAACAACTTCTCGATCGCATCCAAGCAAGGAGGACGTGCACCATGGAACTTACCGCAGGTCACGTATGGCTGATGGTGGCAGCAGCACTTGTGCTGTTCATGACACCAGGACTCGCATTTTTCTACGGCGGCATGACGCGCGCCAAGGCTGCACTGAACATGATGATGATGAGCTTCATCTCCATCGGCATGGTCGGTGTGGTCTGGGTGCTCTGGGGCGCCTCGATGAGCTCCGGTGAGGGCTTCCTGCAGATGGTGGGAAACCCGTTCGCCACCTTCGGGCTGGAGGGCATCAACACCCCTGACGGACTCATCAAGGTCGGCTACGCAGCCACCTTCGCCATCATCACTGTCGCCCTGATCAGCGGCGCGATCGCCGACCGCGCCAAGTTCGGCGCCTGGTCCGTGTTCGTCCCGGTCTGGGTCACCCTGGTGTACTGCCCGCTGGCCTACATGGTCTGGGGCGGCGGGCTCTTCGGCCCGGAAGGCGCAATCGGCAAGGCCCTCGGCCCGGCGATTGACTTCGCCGGCGGCACGGTCGTCCACATCAACGCCGGTGTTGCGGCGCTGATCCTCGTGCTGATCATCGGCAACCGCAAGGGCTTCGGCAAGGACCCCAACCACCGCCCGCACAATATCCCGTTCGTGATGCTCGGTGCCGCGATCCTCTGGTTCGGCTGGTTCGGCTTCAACGGCGGCGCGGCAACGACGGCGGAACAGGGCGGCCTGATCTGGGTCAACACCCTGGCAGCCCCGGCCGCGGCAATGCTCGGCTGGCTCGTCACGGAGCGCATCCGCGACGGCCACCCGACCTCCCTTGGTGCCGCATCCGGTGTGGTCGCCGGCCTCGTCGCCATCACCCCGGCCTGCGCCAACGTCAGCCCGGTCGGCGCGCTGTGCCTCGGCCTCGTCGCCGGTGTGGCCTCCGCGCTCGCCGTCGGACTCAAGTTCCGCTGGGGCTTTGACGATTCGCTCGACGTCGTGGGTGTCCACCTCGTCTCGGGCATCATCGGCACCGTGGCACTGGGCTTCATCGCCCTCCCGGTCGAAGGTGCCGGCGGCGGCCTCTTCTACGGCGGCGGCTTCACCCAGCTCTGGGCCCAGCTCGCCGTGGCCGGCATCGCGATCGCCTACTCCGCGGTGCTGACCTCGATCATCGCTTTCACGATCCACAAGACCATGGGCTTCCGGGTTTCCCCGGAGCAGGAAGTGGTGGGCGTGGACCTCAGCCTGCACGCCGAAACCGCCTACGAATTCGGAGTCGGCGGCCACGGCGGAAGCTTCACCCCGCTGCACGAACTCATCACCGGCAAGGCCCAGGCCGCAGCGGCCCCGGCCGCGACGGTGGACCCAACGTCCAACGGCAAGAAGACCGCAGCAGCAGGCAAGGAAAGTGTGGAGGCATGAAACTGATCACAGCAATTGTCCGGCCCGAAAAGCTCGACACTATCCGCGAAGGGCTTGAATCCTACGGCGTGCAGGGCCTCACGGTCAGTGCGGCCAGCGGCTACGGCCGGCAGCGGGGCTACACCGAGGTGTACCGCGGCGCCGAGTACAACGTGGACCTGCTCCCCAAGATCCGGGTAGAAGTCCTGGCCACCGACGAACAGGCGGATGACATCCTGGATGTCATCATTGCCAGCTCGAACACCGGCCGGGCCGGTGACGGCAAGGTCTGGACGATGGATGTGTTCGAAGCAGTGCGGGTCCGCACCGGAGAACGCGGATCGGCCGCCATCTAACGTTTCGAAACCGCAGACAAGCCCCGATTGCCGTGGACTTCAAAAGTCCACGGCAATCGGGGCTTTCGCGTATTCCGGCACGTCAAATCCGCTGACGCACGGGCCGGATTGCCGTAGGCTGGCGGCACTGAGCGGAGCCTGTACGCACGGGCATACCCCAGCTGGCGCCGTCGTTGGAGGAAAAGATGGAAGCTACCCGCCCCCGCTACACCTCATTGGACGGACTGCGCGGTGTCGCTGCCGCAGCTGTCGTCGTGTTCCACGTAGTCATCGCGGACGGGAGGGCGGGGGCCATCTACGAGCTGGAGAACACCGGCCAACTGACCCTCTTTGAGCAGATCATGCACTATTCCCCGGCGAGGATTCTCTGGGCCGGATCCGAAGCAGTTGTCGTTTTCTACGTACTCAGCGGATTCGTGCTGGCGCTTCCATTTGCCCGCAATCATGGCCAGCCGTGGCGGTATTTCTACCCGAGGCGGCTCTTGCGCCTCTATTTGCCGGCTATCGCCAGCCTTGTTTTCGCGTATCTGACCACCCTTGCGGTCAGCCGTTCTGTGCTGCCGGATGCCGGCCACTGGCTTAACGCACACGCAGAGAAGCCCAACGGCCTCCTGCAGGTCCTGCTTGGATCGTCACTGATGGCAGGGTGGGGTGGGCTGAATACGTCCTTGTGGTCGTTGCGGTGGGAAGTGGTCTTCTCGCTGTTGCTGCCGCTGTTCCTGCTTTTCGCAGTTCGGTTCAAGCGCCTCCTGTGGTTCAAGGTTGCCAGCGTCATTGCGTTCTGTATCTTTTGGCGGCTCGCGGGCGTCTTCTATCCCGACCTTGTGTATATTTCCGTGTTTGCCCTGGGTGTGCTGATGGCCTATAACACGGACCTTCTTCGGGACTGGGCGCAGCGAGTCCCGTCCTGGGGATGGATCCCGGCGCTCGCGATCTCGGCGGTTCTGATCACCAATTCCTGGTTAATTGCCGCCCTGGATCCGAACTCATCCCTGCGCGCCGCATGGATTGGTCCTGCAGCGGCCGGCGCCGCTCTTCTGGTTTTTGTCGTCGCCCATTGGGCACCGGCCGTCCGGTTCTTCTCCGCGGCCGGCGTCCGGTGGCTGGGAACGATTTCTTTCAGCCTGTACCTCACGCAGGAACCGGTCGTTGTCGCACTGGGGTTCCTCACCCATGGGCAGTCACCTCTTTGGCTTCAGCTACCGCTGGTTGCCGTGGTCTCACTCCTGATCGGCTGGCTGTTCTACCTGGGAGTGGAGCGGCCCTCGCATCGGGTAGCACGCAGATTCGGGCTCGCGCGGCAGCAGCGGGAAGAAGCGGACCTGGCGCGGAAGTCAACGCCGGCAACCGTCCAGCAGACACAGGGCGACCTGACCGGGACGTCCTGACGCCAGCGTCCAGGCGCAACTTTGATGCCCGCCCCTGCCCCCGGAAATTCAGGCGGGCCAGCCCTCCGGTCCGGCGCTCCCGGCGGCGTACTCCTCCAGCGGTGCGCTGTCCCTGGCCCAGGCCCTGAGGACAGGCTCCAGGATCCGCCAGCAGTCTTCGGCGGTATCGGCGCGGACGGAGAGCAGGGGATCGCCGGTCAGGACACCCTCGAGGACTTCCCCGTACGGCAGCAGCTCGGAGGCGCTGAGCTCAGCCACGAGGGTGGCACGGTCCAGGCTGAGGACGTCGCCGGGGCCGTTCACGTCGACGTCGAACTGCAGTGTGTCCGGGCCGAAGCCGATCCTCAGCTGGTTGGGGGAGTCCACCCCGGTGAAGCCCCTGGGCAGGTGCGGCACCGGCCGGAAGGTCACCACGGCCTCCTTGCGTTTGATGCCCAGGGCCTTGCCGGAGCGCAGGATGAACGGGACGCCCTGCCACCGCCAGTTGTCGATCGCCACTTCCACCTCGGCGAGCGTCTCCGTGCCCCGGTGCGCGTCGACGCCCTCTTCCTTGGCATAGTCCGGGACCGTCCTGCCGCCCACCGACCCCGCAGTGTAGCGGGCGCGGCGTGTGCTCTTTGCATAGGGTGCCTTGATGCTGCTGGCCCGCAGCACCGTGGCCACGGCGTCGCGGAGGTCCCGCTCATCCACTGAGGCCGGCGGCTCGATCGCCATCAGGGCCATGATCTGCAACAGGTGGCTCTGGATCATGTCGCGGAGGGCGCCGGCGCCGTCGTAATAGCGGGCGCGCCCCTCCAGCGCGAGGTCCTCGTCGAAGACAATCTCGACCTTTTCGATGTGCCCGCGGTTCCACACCGGCTCCAGGAAGGTGTTGGCGAAACGAAGTCCCAGGATGTTCAGCACCGTTGCCTTGCCCAGGAAGTGGTCCACCCGGTGGATGTGGTCCTCCGGCACCAGGGCGGCCAGGGTCTGGTTGAGGTGCCGGGCGGACTCCTCGCTGGAACCGAACGGCTTCTCCATGACCAGCAGGGTCCCGGCGGGCACCTCCCCGGGAGCCAGCGCCTCGCAGGCCAGCTGGCTGACGCGCGGCGGCAGGGCGAAGTAGACGGCCACGGGCCCCTCCAGCCGGGCCAGCAGACCGGCCAGTTGCCCGTCGGCCGTGACGTCGAGCTGGTGGTAGCTGGTGGTTTCGCGGGCCCGCCTAAGCTCCCGCCGCCCATAGGCCTCGGCCTGGGAATTGGCGTCGGCAAAGGACTCATCGATGCGCTCGAGCCACTGCTCCGGGGTCCAGGCATCCGAGCCGGCGCCGACCAGTGTCAGCCCGTCGGCGCGTCCCCGGGACACGAGCCGGGCAAGGCCCGGCAAGAGCAGCCTGCCGGTGAGGTCGCCCGAGGCGCCGAGGATGAGCAGGGTTTTTACTGTCATTTGGCTGGTCACCTAAGCCAGCATGCCATCTTGAAGGCGCGTCTTGGTACCCTAGATAGTCGAGTCCCGTTGTCGAGGCGGTTCGTTCAGGCGAACATCAGTCGCGACGCTGGCGTGCCGGACCGGCCGCCAACTGTAGATCCACTGAAAGAAGTGCACGGCGCGTGTTCAATTCACTCTCTGACCGGTTGACAGCAACCTTCAAGAACCTCCGTGGCAAGGGCCGCCTGACCGAGGCGGACGTTGACGCCACAGTCCGCGAAATCCGGCGCGCCCTCCTGGACGCCGACGTCGCCGTCCCCGTCGTCCGCGAATTCACCGGGCGCGTGCGCGAGCGTGCGCTCGGCGCCGAAGTCTCGGCCGCGCTGAACCCGGGCCAGCAGATCGTGAAGATCGTCAACGAGGAACTCGTCGAGATCCTCGGCGGCGAGACCCGCCGGATCCGGCTCGCGAAAACCGGCCCCACGATCATCATGCTCGCGGGGCTCCAGGGTGCCGGCAAAACCACCCTGGCCGGCAAGCTCTCCAAGTACCTCAAGGCGCAGGGCCACAGCCCCATGCTCGTGGCCTGCGACCTGCAGCGCCCCAATGCCGTGACCCAGCTCCAGGTGGTCGGCCAGCGCGCCGGGGTGCCCGTCTTCGCACCGCACCCGGGCGCCACCTCCACCGAGCTGGACCACCCCGCTGGCGACCCGGTCACGGTCGCCCGCGCCGGCGTCGAGGAAGCCAAGCGCACCCTGCACGACGTCGTGATCGTTGACACCGCCGGCCGGACCGGCGTGGACGCCGAAATGATGGAACAGGCACGCCAGATCCGCCGCGCCATCGTCCCGAACGAAGTGCTCTTCGTGGTCGACGCCATGATCGGCCAGGACGCCGTCAACACGGCCATGGCCTTCGATGAAGGCGTCAACTTCACCGGCATCGTGCTCTCCAAGCTCGACGGCGACGCCCGCGGCGGTGCCGCGCTCTCCGTCTCCTCCGTCACCGGAAAGCCCGTAATGTTCGCGTCCACCGGCGAAGGCCTGGACGACTTCGAACTCTTCCACCCGGACCGCATGGCTTCGCGCATCCTCGACCTCGGTGACGTACTCACCCTGATCGAGCAGGCGGAGAAGTCCTGGGACAAGGACGAAGCTGCCCGGATGGCGAAGAAGTTCGCCGACCAGGAAGACTTCACCCTGGACGACTTCCTCGCCCAGATGCAGCAGATCCGCAACATGGGATCCATGAAAAAGATGCTCATGATGATGCCCGGAGCGCAGAACATCCGGCAGCAGCTCGAGCAGTTCGACGAGCGTGAGATCGACCGCGTCGAGGCGATTGTGCGCTCCATGACGCCACACGAACGCGTCGCCCCCAAGATCATTAACGGTTCCCGCCGGGCCCGGATTGCCCGCGGTTCCGGTGTGCACGTCTCCGAGGTCAACGGCCTGCTGGAACGCTTTGCCCAGGCCCAGAAGATGATGAAGAAGATGGCTGCCGGCGGCGGCATGCCCGGGATGCCGGGGATGCCCGGCATGGGTGGCGGAGGGGCCCGCAAGGGCGCCAAGAGCGCACCCAAGAAAAAGGCGCGCTCCGGCAACCCGGCCAAGGCCGCGCAGGAGCTCAAGGATGCCCAGGCCCGCCGGGCCGAAGGCGCCAAGGCCCTTCCGACCGGTGCCGCGTTCGGGCAGCAGGGCGGCGATTTCGATCCCTCCCAGCTGAACCTGCCCAAGGGCTTCGACAAGTTCCTCGGCGGCGGCAAATAGGCCCTGCCGGCCGAAATGTCTGCGGCCCATTGTCGGGCCGGTGTCATAGGGTTAGAGCATGTTCAAGCAGCGCGTAGTCTTCGTCCACGGGGCGGGCAGCTTCGGTGCTGCCGCGTGGCCAAAACAGCACGGAATGGCGCTGAACTACGACGCGCTGTTCCTGCGCCGCCACGGTTACGACCCCGTCGCCGAGCCGCTGGAAACGGACTTCGCTGCCGACGCTGCCATTGTGCTGCGGGCGCTGGCCGACGACGGCCGCGGCGAGGCCGGCGGCCACGTTGTGGCGCACTCCCAGGGCGCCATCGCTGCGATGATGGCCGCCGTCGAACGGCCCGACCTCGTGCACTCCCTGACCCTCGTGGAGCCGGCCTGCCTCTCGCTCACCGCGGAGCTGCCGGCGACGGCGGCGCACCGCGCCTTGATGCAGCCGCTCTTCGACGTCCGCCACCACCTCAGCGACGAGGATTTCCACCGCGAATTCGTCCGCCGGGTGTTCGCGGCCCACACTCCGGCACAGGCGGCCCTGGGTGCCCCGGGCCCGGAAGACCAGCGGGAAGCCCGCCGACTGCGACTGCAGGCTCCGGCCTGGGAAGCGCCGCTGCAGATCGTCCCGGGCGTCCCCACCCTGGTCCTGACCGGCGGCTGGGAACCGCTCTACGAAGAGATCGCGGGCTACCTGCGTGAAACCGGCGCCCTGCACCGCACTGCGGCGGGCGGGCACCGGCCCCAGGATTCAGCAGAGGGAAACCGGATCATCCGGGCGTTCATCGCCGACGTCGGCCGGCAACAGCACGCGCACGCCTCCTAGCTGTTCGCTCTCCGCTCTTCGCGGACCCGGTCTGCGGATTAGGCTTTAAGCCATGACCCGCATCATCGAGTTCACCGGCCCCGTCCTCACCGGCCCCGACCAGGAACGCCCGGGCCTCTGGTCGGTGGACGGCAGGCTGACTTTTGACCGTCCCGCGGCCGCCCCGGACCTCGTCCTCGACGGGTGGGTCATTCCCGGGCTGGTCGATGCGCACTGCCACATCGGACTCGGCCCCGGCGGGGATGTCCCGGAGCAGCTGGCCGAACACCAGGCCGTCACCGACCGGAATGCCGGCACGCTGCTGGTCCGCGACGCGGGTGCCGTCCACGACACCCGCTGGATCCAGCACCGGGCGGACCTGCCGCGCCTCATCCGCTCGGGCCGGCACATCGCCCGGACGAGGCGGTACCTGCGCGGCTTCGCCGTCGAGGTCGAACCCCGCGACCTGGTCGAGGCCGTGCGCAAGCAGGCGCGCGCCGGCGACGGCTGGGTCAAGCTCGTGGGGGACTGGATCGACCGCGACGCCGGTGACCTCGCCGGCTCGTTTCCCGCCGCGGTGCTTAGGGACGCGGTCGCAGCCGCCCACGACGAAGGCGCGCGGGTCACGGCACACTGCTTCGCCGAAGACACCCTGGATGACATGCTCGACGCCGGGATCGACTGCGTCGAGCACGCCACCGGCCTGCTCCCTCGGCACCTGCTGCGATTCGTCGAACAGGGCGTGCCGATCGTCCCCACGCTCATCAATATCGCCACTTTCCCCGACATCGCCGCGCAGGCCGGGGCCAAGTTCCCCCGGTACGCAGCGCATATGCGCTCACTCTGGGAGCGCCGGGCAGAACGTGTCCTGGAAGCGTTCGAAGCCGGTGTCACGATTTTCGCCGGGACGGACGCCGGGAGCGTCATCAAGCACGGGCGAATCGTCGACGAGCTCCAGGCGCTCCACGCGGCCGGGCTCCCGGCCCGGGCGGCGCTCGACGCCGGCGCCTGGGCCGCCCGGGACTGGCTGGGTGCGGACGGCATCACCGGGGGTGCCAGCGCCGACGTCCTGGTCTGCGCCGAGGACCCGCGCAGCAATCTCGCCACCCTGCAGGATCTCAAGAACATCGTGCTGCGCGGAAAACTGGTCCGCTAGCACCAGGCCCGGCCCACCGGGAATAAATTGAAGCTTCAAGTAATTTAACACTATGTAGGGTCATCGAAGGTCGGTGGCCGTTGAAGCACCGGAGTGATCACATGACCGCAGAAGCCAGCACCCAGGACCTACTTCCCGCCGAACTCACCATGGGCACCGTGATGCTCAAGGTCGGGGACATGTTGCTCATGACCGACTATTACCAGCGCGCCCTGGGCCTCGACATTGTGGCCGAGCAGGACGGCGGCCTCTACCTTGGACGCCGGCAGAAGCCGCTGGTCCACCTCGCGCCTGCGCCCGGACTGAGCGTTCCGTCCCGCGGCGAGGCCGGTCTCTTCCACACGGCCCTGCTGTTCGAGGACCAGCCGGCCCTCGCCGCCACCGTCGCCAGCGCGGCACAGTTCGAGCCGCAGTCCTTTGCGGGCAGCGCCGACCACCTCGTCAGCGAGGCCTTCTACTTCACCGACCCCGAGGGCAACGGCATCGAGCTCTACTGGGACCGGCCCCGCGATGCCTGGTCCTGGGAGGGCAACAACGTGGTCATGGACAGCCTGGCCCTGCCGCCTCAGCGTTACCTCGAGCAGTTCCTGACCGAGGAATCGGTGAGCGGACAGCGCGAGGCCCTGGCCGGCGTCGGGCACGTCCACCTGCAGGTTGGTGACGTCCAGTCCGCCCAAGACTTCTACGTCGGTACCCTCGGGTTTGAAAAGACGGCGGGCTGGCACGGGCAGGCTTTGTTCGTCTCGGCCGGCGGCTACCACCACCACATGGCCATGAACGTCTGGAACAGCCGGGGTGCCGGACCCCGCCGGGACACCCTGGGACTCGGCGAGGTGCTGATCGAAGTACCGGACGGAGACGACGTCGGAGCCCTCGCCGACCGCCTCAAGACCGCAGGGGTCCAGTCCCACCACACCGGAGCCGAACTTCGCTTTGAGGATCCGTGGCGCAACCGGATCCGCGTCGCCGTTCGCTGAGCCCACGCCTTCCCGGCGCCGCCGCCGGCCCTGCTGGACACCGTCGGCCCGGCCCCCGGGACATGTCCAGCGCTGACGGCAGCGAATGGGCAAAGTGGCCACGTGTCCCTTCGTGCAGCTCAGGGGAGGGCATGTCCACTGGGCCGGGCAAGTTCCCTGGCAGGAGCGCGGGCATGTCCACTGGGCCGGGCAAGTGAGGCGCGGCGCGACCGCGTGAGCGGAGGGCATGTCCACTTTTCCCGGGCAGGGCCGCGGGGCATGTCCACCGGTCGCGGCCTGCAGGGGACATAGTGGCTTTATGTCCACGGGGCACGGCCAGGGGAGGGCATGTCCAGTCCGGGCGGGCAGGGCTGAACCGGCTAGGCTGAAGCGACGCCGAAAACAGCGGCCCAGCGCCGCCAGACATCTAAGGACGAGCTCCATGGGATTCACCGAAGTCTTTGTCTCCACCCACGATGAAGCCCTCAAACGTGCTGCCGCCCTCGACGGCGGTGCTCCCGCGGCCCCCGCGGCCGTCCGGATTGCGGATATCACCGACTTCGAAATCGAGCGCCTGGGCGACCTGGCCGGCACTGCCGTCCACGCAGCCGGCGCGGACTACGGACTGGCCATGGTCGATGTTGCCAGCGACTCCCTGCTCGGGGTCCCGCCGGCGATGGTGCGCGCCCTCGCGGAGTTGCTCAGCTACGAGACCGAGGGCGAAGGCGACGTCCTGGAAGACGTCGCCGAAGGTTGGGCCGCCGAGGAGGACATGCCCTTCGGTGCGGAGCAGGCCGTCCGCTATGTCCGCCGGCTCGCCGAACTCGCCGCCGCCGTCGATCCGGCCAGCCAGTCCGGACTCTATGTCTGGACAGCGTGACGCGCCGTCAGGCCGCCGAACGGACCGCTTACGGGTGTCAAGTCGAAATCCCCGCGCTGATCTGGCACAATGAACAGGTACTTGATCTGCGTGGCCCCTCTCTCCGCGTCCGGATCTTGTCCTTTTAGAACCCCCTAGTACGGCCCGCCCCACGGGTGCAGAACGCCGGGCTCGACCCCGTTTCAGAAACAGGAGTGACCACAAAAGTGGCCGTAAAGATTCGCCTTAAGCGCTTTGGCAAGATGCGCGCACCGTACTACCGCATCGTCGTCATGGACGCACGCTCCAAGCGTGACGGCCGTGCCATCGAAGAAATCGGCAAGTACCACCCGACCGAAGAGCCCTCGTACATCGAGGTCGACACGGACCGTGCCCAGTACTGGCTTGGCGTCGGCGCACAGCCGTCCGAGCAGGTCGCCGCGATCCTCAAGATCACCGGTGACTGGCAGAAGTTCAAGGGTCTCCCGGGCCAGGAGGGCACCTTGAAGACCAAGGCTCCCAAGGCTGCCTTTGTTACCCCGGAAAAGGGTTCCGTGATCATCCCGGAAGCCATCACCAAGAAGGCCAAGAAGGACGATGCAGCCGAGGCTCCCGCCGACGCCGAAGCAGAGACCACCGAGGCTGAGTAAATTGCTGGCAGAAGCGCTCGAACACCTCGTCCGCGGGATCGTTGACAGTCCTGAGGATGTCAAGGTCAGTGCCAAGAACAACCGCCGCGGGGACACCCTCGAAGTGCGCGTTCATCAGGACGACCTCGGACGGGTGATCGGCCGCCAGGGCCGCACCGCACGCGCTTTGCGCACTGTGGTGGCAGCACTGGCGGATGGCGAGCCGGTCAGGGTCGACGTCGTCGACACCGACCGCCGCCGGTAACGCTTTCAGCAACACTTGTCTTGAGTCCGGCCCCTTCACCAGATAATGGTGGAGGGGCCGGACTGTTTTCCCCCGTAAATCCACACAATCACCAACCCCGAACAGAGGAACAGATGCAGCTTCAGGTGGCACGAATCGGCAAGCCCCACGGCATCCGCGGCGAAGTGACCGTCCAGGTGCTCACCGACGCGCCCGGCGACCGCTTCGTCCCGGGGGTCCAGTTCGTGGTGGAACCGGCCACCGCCGGTCCGCTGACCATCGTCAGCGCCCGCTGGAACAAGGACATCCTGCTGCTCGCCTTCGAGGAGATCGAGACCCGCAACGAGGCGGAGACCCTCCGCGGTGCCAAGCTCTTCATCGAAACCGAAGAACTCGACGACGATGACGACGACGAAGGCTGGTACGAGCACGAACTCGAAGGCCTGGATGTCCGCGTCGGTGACCAGGTGGTCGGCAAGGTTTCCGGCCTCCACACCCTTCCGGTCCAGGACCTGCTGGTGGTCACCGCGACCGACGGCAAGGAAGTCCTGATCCCCTTCGTGGAGCAGATCGTCCCCGAGGTCAACGTCGGGGAAGGCTATGTGCTGGTCACCCCGCCGCCGGGACTCTTTGAGGTCAATGCCGAGGACGAGTCCAAGGCCGGGGACAAGCCGGCGTCCGCCGGTGCCGCCTCCGAAGTTGCAACCGCCGGAGACAACGCCTAAATGAGGATCGACGTCGTCACCATCTTCCCCGAGTACCTGGCACCGCTGGAACTGTCGCTGATCGGCAAGGCGCGCCAGGACGGGCTGCTGGAGCTCAACGTCCACGACCTCCGGGATTTCACCACGGACCGCCACAGGACCGTGGATGACACCCCGTACGGCGGCGGCGCCGGCATGGTCATGAAGCCCGAGCCCTGGGCCCAGGCTCTGGCGTCCGTTGCGGCAGACCGTCCGGGCGGTTCCGGCCCGGAGCGGGCAGCCACGCCGGTCCTGATCGTCCCGTCCCCGGCGGGGGAGCGGTTCACCCAGGCCGCGGCCCACGAGCTCGCCGGGGAAGACCGGCTGGTGTTCGCCTGCGGGCGGTACGAAGGCATCGATGAGCGCGTGATGGAATGGGCGGCCGACCACTTCACGGTGCGGCCGATGAGCCTCGGCGACTACGTGCTCAACGGCGGCGAAGTGGCAGTGCTGGCGATGGTGGAGGCCATCGGCCGCCTGCTGCCCGGCGTTGTTGGCAACCCTGAATCCCTCGTGGAGGAATCGCACTCGGACGGCCTGCTGGAGTACCCCGTCTACACCAAGCCCTCGAGCTGGCGGGACCGCGAGGTCCCCGCGGTGCTGCTCAGCGGCAACCACGGCAAGATCGCCCAGTGGCGCCGGCACGAGCAGTACCGGCGCACCGCCGAACGGCGCCCGGACCTCCTCGCCGGGTTCGACGCCGGCAAGCTGCCCCGCGCGGACCGGACCGCTTTTGCGGACCTGGGGTACGCCGTCGTCGACGGCCGCCTGGAACGCCGCCCCGACGCCGGCGGTAATTCCGCCTGACCGGATTGGCTGGATGGCCCCGGGTGTGGCAAAATTAGTCCTTGTGCCTGCTGGGTTGCGAACCTGCCACAGGGGGAGCGTAATCAACAGCGCGGCACCCCGGTCCCCGTCAAGTCCTGACGGAGCCGGATTGACAATTTTTCGGCGGGAATTTCCGGACGCACGCGCGCCCGGGTTTGGCCGTCGTGACCCAACGTGAAGGACCTGTGGCGTTCACCAGGAGTGAATCAATGCACATTCTCGATTCCGTAGATGCAGCCTCGCTGCGCACCGATATTCCGGTCTTCCGCGCGGGTGACACCCTCAAGGTTCACGTGAACATCATCGAAGGCAAGAACTCCCGTGTCCAGGTGTTCCAGGGCTTCGTCCTTGGCCGCCACGGCGACGGGCTGCGCGAAACCTTCAGCATCCGCAAGGTCTCCTTCGGCGTTGGCGTGGAGCGTAAGTTCCCGGTGCACTCCCCGATCATCGAGAAGATCGAGCTCGTCTCAAAGGGTGACGTGCGCCGCGCCAAGCTTTACTACATGCGCAACCTGCGTGGCAAGGCCGCCAAGATCAAGGAAAAGCGCGACTTCCAGACCGCAAAGTAAGACTTTTCCGTCTAACACCGCAGCCTTCCACCGCGGGTCCAGGACCGTGTCCGGCCAGCGCCGGAGCATCCGCAACAGCGCTGTTCACATCAAGCGTTAGAGGATACGGATCATGGAACACACAAAACGCCAGCCCAGGAAACTCGGCTGGCGTTTTGTGTTCCTGGCCGTGGTGCTGGCCGTCCTCATCAGCGGCCTGGTCCGCTCACTGTGGCTCGACGTCTACTACATCCCCTCCGGCTCGATGGAGCCGCTCTTCCGTGAAGGTGACAGGATCCTCGTGTCACGGACGGACTTCCGCGCCGATCCTATGGGCCGTGGCGACATCGTCGTCTTCGACGGCCGCGGATCCTTCGCCCCGCTGAACAGCGGCAACGGCCCCGCGCTGGACTTTCTGGGCGGCGTCGGGCACTGGATCGGACTCTCCGGCGGTGACAACACCTACATCAAACGCGTCATCGGCCTCCCCGGCGACCACGTGGTCTGCTGCGATGCCGGCGGCCACCTCACAGTCAATGGCCAGCAAGTTGCGGAACCCTACCTTTATGCGGGTGACGCCCCGAGCGAGCTGAAATTCAGTGTGATCGTTCCGCCCGGCCGGCTGTGGCTGATGGGCGACCACCGCTCCCTGTCCGCGGATTCCCGCAGTCTTCTGGGCGCCCCCGGCGGAGGCATGGTCCCGCAGGAGCGGGTGATCGGCAGGCCGGTACAGATCATCTGGCCGCTTGATAGATTTACAGCAGTAGCAAGGCCCTCCGGGGCCGCCACAACGACAGCGAAGAACGGACAGTAGATGCCCGAGACCGGACCCCGGAATCCCGATCCGCAGGGGCAGGACCAGCCCGGGGTTACCTCCTCGGCGATCCCCGCCACGAAGCATGCCGCGGAGGCTGGATTCCGCTCGGATCCCGGGCCCCTGGCCGGCGCCGGCTCTCCGGCCGCCCACGCCTATCCGACCTCGCAGCTGCCGCAGGCCCCGCCCCGGGATGCGCCGGCTGCAGCGACCCCGCCCCGGGACGCGCCGGCTCCAGGCGGGCCGGCCCATGCCGGAGGCACCTCCAAGCGTGCGCGCCGGGCCAGGGCCCAGGAAGGCCACAGCCCGCTGTTCCTGTGGGTGAAGGAAGTGGCCACCGTGGTGCTCGTCGCCATTGTGCTGTCGTTCCTGATCAAGACCTTCCTGTTCCGGGCCTTCTACATTCCGTCCGAATCCATGGTCAACACCCTGGACGTGAACGACCGCATCTTCGTGAACCTCCTGGTCCCGGAGCCGTTCGCCCTGGAGCGCGGCGACGTCGTTGTGTTCCGGGACACCCAGGGCTGGCTGGTGCCTGCGGCGCAGAAGGCAGCCGGCCCCTTCACCTGGGTCCAGGACGGACTGACGTTCATTGGGCTGTTGCCGGACAACTCGGAGCAGCACCTCGTCAAGCGCGTCGTCGGGCTGCCGGGTGACCGTGTGGCCTGCTGCGACGCCGGCGGCCGGCTCATGGTCAACGGCACCCCGCTGGACGAGACCTACATCAACCCCGCCGAAGTGCCCCAGGTCCGCGAATTCGACGTTGTGGTCCCCGAAGGCAAGGTCTGGGTCATGGGCGACAACCGGAACCACTCCGCCGACTCCCGCGCCCACACGGACAGCAACGGCGGCTTCGTCAACATCGCCGACATTGAAGGCCGGGCCGCCGTCATTGCCTGGCCGCTGAACCGCATCGGCGCCCTGGATAACTATCCCGACGTCTTCCGCGGCGTGCCCGCCCCGGCCGGAAAGTAGCAGCTGAAGCCATGTCCGACGCGCCCACCCTCGACTACGAGCGCCGCTTTCGAAGCTCCGGCGCCCGGCTTGTCGCCGGCGTCGACGAGGTGGGCCGCGGCGCCCTCGCCGGGCCCGTCAGCGTGGGGATCGCGGTCGTGGACCTGCACCAGCTGACGCTGCTCGCCGACGTGCGGGACAGCAAGCTGCTCAAGGTGGCGGACCGTGAACGCCTGGTCCCGCTGGTCCGGAGCTGGAGTGTGGCCTCCGCCGTCGGCCATGCATCGGCGAAGGAAATCGACGCCCTCGGCATCGTCGCCGCGCTCCGGCTCGCCGGCACGCGCGCCTGGCTCGCAGTCCTTGCCACAGGGGTGACCCCGGACGTCGTACTGCTGGACGGCAGCCACAACTGGCTCTCGCCGGAGACCCAGCCGTCCCTCTTCGACGCCGGCCCGGCGGAACCGGGTTGCGACGCGCCCGTGCACACGCTGATCAAAGCCGACATGCAGTGCCTGAGCGTTGCCGCAGCGTCCATCCTGGCCAAGGTGGAACGCGACGGCATCATGCGTGAACTGCACAACGAATACCCGGCCTTCGGCTGGGACGTGAACAAGGGCTACGGCACGGCCATACACAAGGACGCCCTCCGCGCTGCCGGGACCACGCCGTACCACCGCGTGAGCTGGCAGCTCCTCGCGGACTGAGGTCCGGACCGTCCCGGCACGAACGGCAAACGGGCTGCCGGTGCTGCTGCGCGACGGGCCGTGGCTCGCGGGCCCCGCCGGATGGTGCAAGATGGAACCATGAGTGCCGAGGACCTTGAAAACTATGAAACCGACATGGAGCTGCAGCTCTACCGCGAATACCGGGACGTTGTCGGGCTGTTCAGCTATGTGGTCGAGACCGAACGGCGTTTCTATCTGGCCAACCACGTTGACCTGCAGGCCCGCAGCGCCGACGGCGAGGTCTACTTCGACCTGACGCTGCAGGATGCCTGGGTCTGGGACGTCTACCGCTCCGCCCGCTTCGTCAAGAGCGTCCGGGTGATCACGTTCAAGGACGTCAACGTCGAGGAACTCCCGCGCAACGAGGAACTCGCGCTGCCCAAGGTCGGCGACCTGGGGAACTGACCGGATTTTCCGGTGACTAGCAGGGGAGCGCCGGGCCACTCCTCCTCCACACCACCGTCCTGGCGTTGGCTATCCACATAGCGCCCTGACACTCTGGGCTGTCCTCCCGCGGCGCCGCACGCTGGTTACATGAGAGCAAAGGACGTGCTGGGCCGGCGCGGGGAGGAACTCGCGGCCGGATACCTCGAAGCCCAGGGCATGCGGATAGTGGACCGCAACTGGCGGTGTTCCGAGGGCGAAATCGACATTGTCGCCCTCGACGGCGACACCCTGGTCATCGCCGAAGTGAAAACGCGCAGTTCCCTCGCGTACGGGCATCCGTTCGAAGCTGTCGGCCTGGACAAGCTGGCTCGGCTGCACCGCCTGGCCTCTGCCTGGTGCCGCGACCATGACCTCCGGATGACCCTGCGCCGGGTGGACGTCGTTTCCGTGCTCGACGACGGCATTGCGGACCCCCGCGTGGAACACCTTAAGGGGGTGGGGTAGGTGGCGCTCGGCCGGACCTACTCGGTGGCCCTCGTGGGGCTGAACGGCTACATCGTTGAGGTGGAGGCCGACATCGGCCAGACCCTCCCGGCGTTTATCATCCTTGGGCTGCCCGACGCTTCGCTCAATGAGGCCAAGGAACGGATCCGCTCGGCGGCCCAGAACTCCGGCATTCCGCTGAGCCGCCGGAAGATCACGGCCAACCTCATTCCGGCGTCGTTGCCCAAACGCGGCTCAGGCTTCGACCTGGCAATCGCCATGGCAGCCCTGCTGGCCTCCAATGATGTCCGGTCGACCGGCCGGACTGTGTTTATCGCCGAACTCGGACTGGACGGCAGGCTGCGGCCTGTCCGCGGGGTCCTTCCCGCCGTCATGGCTGCGGTACGGGCAGGCTACGCCGACATTGTCGTGGCGCAGGCAAACGCCGCCGAAGCCCAACTCGTGCCCGGCGCCCGGGTGCAGGGCTACGCCACCCTGGCCCGCCTGGCCTTCGACTTCGGCGCTGATCTGCAGGAGCTGGCTCTGGACTTCGAGCCCGCGCCCGAGCCCGGCGGACCCGACGCCGGAACCGACGCGGTTTCCTTCATCCCACCGGACATGTGCGACGTCTCCGGGCAAGGGGACGCCCGGAGAGCGCTGGAAGTCGCGGCCGCCGGCGCGCACCATCTGTTGCTGACCGGCCCGCCGGGCGCGGGAAAAACGATGCTGGCCGAACGGCTTCCCGGACTCCTGCCTGACCTGGGCGACGCCGAGGCCATGGAGGTGACGGCCATCCATTCGCTCTGCTCACTGACCTCAGCCTCACTTCAACTCGTGCGCAGGCCCCCGTATGAAAACCCGCATCACACAGCCACGTCCGCTGCCATCATCGGAGGGGGCTCCGGGCTGCCGCGGCCCGGCGCCGCATCACGGGCGCACCGCGGCGTATTGTTCCTTGACGAGGCTCCTGAATACGAGCGCCGGGTCCTTGATGCGCTCCGGCAGCCGCTGGAGAGCGGAGAGCTCGTACTTCACCGGTCGGCGGGAACAGCGGCGTACCCTGCCCGCTTCCAGCTTGTCCTTGCGGCCAACCCGTGCCCCTGCGGCAAGGCCACGGGCAAGGGGGTCGACTGCATCTGCACCCCCACAATGCGCCGGCGGTATCTGGCCCGGATGTCCGGGCCGCTGCTGGACAGGGTCGACATCCAGCTGCAGGTCGAACGGGTTTCGCTGGCCGACTTTGGCCGGCCAGGGGCGGAAGAGGACACCGCAACCATTGCGTCCCGCGTCCGGGCCGCACGGGAGCGCCAGCTCGGGCGGCTGCTGCCGTTCGGGATGGAGACCAACGCCCAGGTGCCGGGGCGCGTGCTGCGGGGTGCACTGCGGCTCGGCGCCCCCACCACCCGGATCCTGGACCATGCCCTGGAGCGTGGGGTGCTGACGGCCCGCGGCTACGACCGCGTGTTGCGTCTCGCCTGGACCCTGGCGGATTTGGCCCTCCGTGACGTCCCGGCAGCAGATGACATCGGATTGGCGCTCAACCTCCGGCAGGCGGCTGTCGCCGCGTAGCAGAAACACCCTACTGTCGCCGCCGCGAAACTGGGGCGCCGCCACCAAAGCCAGCCCGTGAAAGGACAACACCATGACAGAGAGCGAACGGACCGCCCGGGCAGCGTTATCCCGGCTGTTTGAACCGCAGGACGCCGCCGGCCTCGCGCTCGTGCGCATCGCCGGGGCGGAGGACGCGCTGAAGATCGCGACCGGTCAGGTGGCCGCCGGAGCCGACCTGGAACAGGAGATGTTCCGGCTCCTGCAGGAGAACAGCTCGGGCAGCGGCTGGACGGGCCTGGGGACGGCCCGGAAGCGCTGGGCGCCGAGGGTCCCGGATCTGGCACCGGATCGGGACCTCGCCACGATGCAGCGGCTCGGCGGACGCCTGATCATCCCCTCCGACGAGTTGTGGCCCCGCCAACTGGCGGACCTCGGACTGCAGGAACCGATCTGTCTCTGGTGGCGCGGCAACGAGCAGGAGCTGCCTCCGCCCGGCAGGTCCATTGCCCTGGTGGGTTCCAGGGACAGCACCTCCTACGGCGCGTCCGTAACGGCCGACCTCGCGTATTCACTGACGCAGCGCGGATTCACGATCATTTCCGGCGGCGCCTACGGGATCGACGCCCACGCCCATCGTGCCGCCCTCGCCGGCGGATCCGGCGGCAGTATGCCCACCATCGCCGTCATGGCAGGGGGAGTGGACCGCTTCTATCCCTCCGGCAACGAGGACCTGCTGCGGACCGTCGCGAACCAGGGGGCGGTCCTGGCAGAGGTCCCGCCGGGCTCTGCGCCGACGCGGTACAGGTTCCTGCAGCGCAACCGGCTGATCGCCGCGCTGGCGTCCGTCACGGTCGTGGTGGAAGCCCGGTGGAGATCCGGCGCGCTGAACACGGCGCACCATGCGGAAACGCTCGGCAGGGCCGTTGGCGCCGTGCCGGGGTCAGTGCACAGCGCCAACTCTGCAGGGTGTCACCGGTTGCTCCGGGAAGGCGGCGCGGTCTGCGTCACCGATGCGGGGGAGATCGCGGAGCTCGCATCGCCCAGCGGCGAATCGTTGCCCGAGGTCAAGGCCGGCCGGCAGGCTGTCCAGGATGGACTGACGCTGGAGGACCTTATCCTGCTGGACGCCCTGCCGCTGCGGACCACAAGTTCGGTCGAAAAGCTCACCGCCGTTGCGGGCCTCAGCGCGGAGTCGGTCCGTGCTGGCCTGGGCCGGCTCGGGCTGCTGGGCCTGGCCGAGTCGCACCGCGGCGGCTGGAAGCGGTCGGGAAAGGAAAGCTGAACGGCGCCCGGCGTGCCAGGGGGCGGCACCGTCGGGCACCGGACCGGCGGCTCGCCGTCGGGCTCCTTGATCGCCGGGCGATTCCTGCGAGAGTAAGGGGGTGTCCACACAGCAGATCCCGGCCGCACTGGCCACCGCCGCCCAGCGTTTCGGCCGCTACCTGGAAGCGGAACGCGGGCGTTCAGCCCATACGGTGCGCGCCTACCTTTCCGACGTCGGCAGCCTCCTTGACTACGCAGCCTCCGAAGGAGTGGAGGACCTCGCGGGCCTGGAGCTTGGCACCCTGCGGCGCTGGCTCGGCTCGCAGAGCGAAGCGGGGATGTCCCGTGCCACCCTGGCCCGCCGCTCCGCCACGGCCCGGGCATTCACCGCCTGGGCCGTCCGCGAGGAACTGATCGAAGCCGACCCCGCACTCCGCTTGAAAGCGCCGAAACGGGAAAAGTCCCTGCCCGGAGTGCTGCACCAGCAGCAGGTCCTTCGGCTCGTCGCCGGCGTGGAATCCGCGGCCGCCGAGGGCGGACCCCTGCCATTGCGGAACCGTGCCATCGTAGAGCTCCTGTACGCCACCGGCATCCGGGTCGGCGAGCTGGCGGGCCTCGACGTGGACGACCTCGATCCTGACCGCAGGACCCTTCGCGTGCTCGGCAAGGGCAACAAGGAACGCACCGTGCCGTACGGGCTGCCCGCAGCACTCGCCGTCGACGACTGGCTCCGCCGGGGCCGGCCCGCCCTCGCCACGGATACCTCCGGGCCCGCCCTCTTCCTCGGTGCCCGCGGCAAACGGGTCGACCAGCGGCAGGTCCGCAGCGTCGTCCACGATCTGCTGGAAGCCCTGGGGGACACCGCCGCCACGGGCCCGCACGCCCTCCGGCACTCCGCCGCCACGCACCTGCTCGACGGCGGGGCCGACCTCAGGGCGGTGCAGGAAATCCTGGGACACAGCAGCCTCGCCACCACGCAGATCTACACCCATGTCTCCGTCGAGAGGCTCCGGCAGAGCTACCAGCAGGCCCACCCGCGGGCCTGACCCCAGCGCTTCAGGCCGGCCCGGTCGAGCGAAGGGGACACAGACGGCACGCCGTGCGGCGCGCCGGAGAAGACGCGCCGAATCGCACTGGCGTAATTAGGTGGGGTACGGCAGAATAAGACTCACGCCCGGCAACTTTCAAGTGTTGCTTGAAGCTCTTGAGCATCAAGTCCCATCGAGGAACCGGGCAGTAACTTAATAGTCTGGCAAGGACCACCCGCATCACTACGGACCCGAGCAACAGACAGACATCCAGGCAGAGGTCGTTGGGGAAGACGTACCTACAGCTATGGAGGATGGAATGTCTGTTGCACTGACCCGCGGTGTGTTGTTCGTTCACTCGGCCCCAACTGCCCTGTGCCCCCACGTTGAGTGGGCCATAGGTTCAGTTGTGGACAAGCGGACGGACCTTGAGTGGACTGCTCAGCCAGCAGCGCCCGGAATGTTCCGGGCTGAGCTGTCGTGGACCGGAAACCCGGGCACGGGGGCCCAATTGGCGTCCGCGCTTCGAGGTTGGGCGCACCTTCGCTACGAAGTCACGGAAGAGCCCAGCCAGGGCGTCGATGGCGGCCGCTGGTCGCACACTCCGGAGCTTGGCATCTTCCACGCCGCCACGGACGTGCACGGCAACATCATGGTCTCCGAGGACCGCATCCGATACGCGTACGAATCCGGCGCCGGCGACCCCTCCGCGGTTTACCATGAGCTTTCCCTGGCCCTCGGCGAAGCCTGGGACGAAGAACTCGAGCCCTTCCGGCATGCCGCCGAAGGCGCCCCGGTGCGCTGGCTCCACCAGGTCGGCTAAGGCCTGCAAGCCAGCCGCAACACACCCCCATAGCTGCGCCGGGAACACAGATGGCGGCAATGTTCACGAAGAACATTGCCGCCATCTGTGTTCCCGGCGTGCTGCGGGCAGCCCGGGCTAGATGCTCCGCACTGCGATCACGGCATTATGGCCGCCGAAGCCGAAGGAGTTGCTCAGCGCCGAGATGCTGCCGGAGGGCAGATCGCGGGCCGTCGTGACGATGTCGAGCGGGATTTCCGGGTCCTGGTTCTCCAGGTTGATGGTCACCGGCGCCTTGCGCTCGTAGATGGCCATGACGGTCAGCACGGCTTCCACGGCACCGGAGGCGCCCAGCAGGTGCCCCATCTGCGACTTGGTGGCCGAGACGGCGACGTCGTCCACGTGCTTGCCCAGCGCGGCCTTGAGGGCGGCGTACTCGGGCTTGTCGCCGACCGGGGTGGACGTGGCGTGCGCGTTGACGTGCACCACGTCCTCGGGCTGGATGCGGCCGTCGAACATGGCGGCCTTCAGCGCGCGGGTGGCTCCGAGACCCTGTGGGTCCGGGGCGGTGATGTGATAGGCGTCGGCGGTGACCGACGTGCCGGCCAGCTCCGCGTAGATCCGGGCACCGCGGGCCAGGGCGTGTTCCTCGGCTTCAAGGACCAGGGCGCCGGCGCCTTCGCCCATCACAAAACCGTCGCGGTCACGGTCGTAGGGCCGTGAGGCGTGCTCGGGATCGTCGTTGCGGCGCGAGAGTGCCTGCATGGAGGCGAAGGCGGCGATCGGCATCGGGTGGATGGCGGCTTCGGCGCCACCGCAGACGACGACGTCGGCCTTGCCGGAGCGGATCAGGTCCAGGCCCATGTGCACGGCTTCGGTGCCGGACGCGCAGGCGGAGACAGGGGTGTGGGCACCGGCGCGGGCGCCAAGGTCGAGGCTGACCGCCGCGGCCGGGCCATTGGGCATCAGCATGGGAACGGTCATGGGCAGGACGCGGCGGGGGCCCTTTTCGCGCAGGGTGTCCCAGGCATCCAGGAGGGTCCAGACGCCGCCGATGCCGGTGGCGAAGGCCACGGCCAGGCGGTCGTGGTCGATTTCGGTGATGCCGGCGTCGGCCCAAGCCTCGCGGGAGGCCACAACGGCGAACTGCGTGGACGGGTCCATGCGCTTGGCTTCGACCCGGCTCAGGACCTCAGTGGCGGGGGTGGACGCGCGGGCGGCAAAGTGGACGGGCAGCTCGTACTTGGCCACCCAGTCGTCCTCAAGCGTGTGCGCGCCGGAGACGCCCTTCAGCGCGTTCTTCCACATCGTGGGGACATCGCCGCCGATGGGTGTGGTGGCACCCAGACCGGTAATGACTACTTTGCGTGCCATGGGATCACTCTCTGTCGGTGCGCCTGCCGTGTCCGGGACTTGGGAATGCTTTGCCGGGGCCTGCGTTTGAAAAACTGTGGGGTGCTGCTGGGGTGGTGCTGCAAATGGCGCGGTCCGGGGGTGCAGGTGCGCCCCCGGACCGGCCGGGGCCGTAATTAGGCCTGTGCGTTCGCGATGAAGCTGACGGCGTCGCCGACGGTCTTGAGGTTCTTGACCTCTTCGTCCGGGATGCGCACGCCGAACTTCTCTTCAGCGTTGACGACGATCGTCATCATCGAGATGGAGTCGATGTCGAGGTCCTCGGTGAAGGACTTGTCCAGTTCGACTGCCTCGGTGGCCAGGCCTGTCTCTTCGTTGACGATTTCAGCCAGGCCGGCCAGGATCTCTTCGTTGCTAGCCATGATGGCTCCTTTTCTTGTTATTGCCGTGGGCTGCCGGTGTGCCGGCAGCCTGGGCGGAAATGACTCAAACCGAGGGTTCGGTTTGCTCTGGGATATGAAGACGGGAAAAGTTGGGAGGAAGGACGCCTACGGAAGCACGATCACTTGGGCACCGAAAACCAGTCCGGCACCGAATCCGATCTGCAGTGCAAGCCCGCCGCTGAGCTGCGGGTTTTCCTGTAACAGGCGGTGGGTGGCCAGGGGGATGGACGCTGCGGAGGTGTTGCCGGCGTCGGCGATGTCACGGGCGATGATGACGTTCTCCGGCAGCTTCAGCTTTTTGGCCATCTCGTCGATGATCCGCATGTTCGCCTGGTGCGGGATGAAGGCCGCGAGATCGTCGGCGCTGATGCCGGCAGCATCCAGCGCCTGCTGGGCCACCTTGGCCATCTCCCAGACTGCCCAGCGGAAGACCGTCTGGCCGTCCTGGCGGAGTGTCGGCCAGAGCGCCGCGTCGGTGACGGCGGCTTCCTCGGCGCTCAGCGCACCGCCCTGCTTGCCCGCCGTGGCGAGCTCACGGAGGTCCAGCATGGAGCCGGTCATGCCGATCGCGTCCCACTTGCTGCCGTCCGAGCCCCACACCGACGGACCGATGCCCGGGGTGTCGGAGGGGCCGATCACGACGGCGCCCGCGCCGTCGCCGAGCAGGAAGGAGATGGTGCGCTCGGTGTTGTCGATGACGTCCGAGAGCTTTTCCGCGCCGACGACGAGGACATAGTTGGCCGCGCCGGAGCGGACCAGCGCGTCGGCCTGGGCGATGCCGTAGCAGTACCCGGCGCAGGCGGCGGAGATGTCAAAGGCCGGGGCCGGCGTCGCGCCGAGGCGGTCGGCGAGGCTGGCGGCCGCGGACGGCGTCGCGTACGGGTGCGTCACAGTGGAGACAATGACGGCGCCGAGCTGGGAGGCTTCGATGCCGGCCTTCTGCAGGGCATCGCGGGCCGCGCCCTCGGCCATGTCGATGACGCTGACGTCAGCGGGGGCACGGTGCCGGGTGATGATGCCGGTGCGCTGGCGGATCCACTCGTCGGAGGAATCGATCCACTGGCAGACGTCATCGTTGGTGACGATCACGCTGGGCCGGTATGCGCCGACTCCCATGACTCGGGTGTTCTCGTGCAGGGGGGCCTGCTTCAACGTGGGCACGCTCATGCCTGTCCTTCCAGTTCTGCGAATAGGGCCAGGGCGGCGGACAAGTCGTCCGGGGTCTTGACGGTCACGGTCTTGACGCCCGGCATGCCGCGCTTCGCGAGTCCGGCGAGGGTTCCGGCCGGAGCCAGTTCAATCACGCCGGTCACGCCGCGCTTCACGAGCGTTTCCATGCAAAGGTCCCAGCGGACCGGGCGGGATACCTGGGCGATCAGGCTTTCGACGGCGGCGGCACCATCGGTGACTTCCGCGCCGTCGAAGTTGGAGAGCAGGGGGACCTGCGGGTTCCGCGGGTGCAGCGAGGGCCGGAGGGCCCGGAGCGCCGCGACGGCGGGGGACATGTGCGAGGTGTGGAATGCCCCGGCGACCTTGAGCGGGATGACGCGGGCCTTGGCCGGCGGGTTCCCCGCGAGGGCCTTGAGCTGGTCCAGGGTTCCGGCCGCGACGGTCTGGCCGGCGCCGTTGACGTTGGCTGCCGTGGCGCCGCAGGCCTCGATCGCGGCCAGGACCTCGGCCGGGTCGCCGCCCACAACGGCGCTCATGCCGGTGGGCGTGGCTGCGGCGGCGGCTGCCATGCCGTTGGCGCGTTCGCGGACGAACGTCATGGCTTCGGTTTCGGTGAGCACGCCGGCCAGGGCGGACGCTGTGATCTCCCCGACGGAGTGGCCGGCAAGGATGACCGGCAGGGTGCCCAGTTCGACGTCGAACAGCGACTGTGCGGCCACCAGTCCGGCGGCGACGATCAGCGGCTGCGCAACAGCAGTATCCTTGATGGTCTCTTCATCGGAGGTGGTGCCGTGAGCGGTGAGGTCGACCCCTGCGATTTCGCTGAGGGCGGCCAGATGGCCTGCGACGGGCGGCAGTTCCAGCCAAGGGGCCAAAAAACCGGGGGTCTGGGAGCCCTGTCCAGGGCAGACGATTGCAAGCACGTATCCAGCTTTCCAAACTACGGCGTGATTATCGGTGCATTCATGCACCAAGCTCACAGGGTCACTTTGTAGGAAGTCTACAACTGCTCAGGTGTTGTTACGCGACGGTTGCCGTTCCGCGGCGGGCTTCGGCGGGGCCGCCAGACGGCCAACGACAAGGGCCGTCTGGAGTACAAAAGCCTCCCGGGGCAACAGCGGGTCCCAGCCCGTGACGTCGCAGACGCGCTTGAGCCGGTAGCGCACGGTGTTGGCATGGACGAAGAGTTCACGGGCCGTGGCCTCGAGCGAATGGCCCAGTTCCAGGTACGTCCCGAGGGTCTCCACCAGGCCGTTGGATGCCGCGAGCAGGGGCCGGTAGATGTTCTTGACGAGGGAGCGCCGGGCGGCGTCGTCGCCGGAGATCACCCGTTCCGGCAGGAGGTCATCGGCGGCGACCGGGCGGGGCGCGGCGGGCCAAGCGCGGGCAGCGGTCAGCCCGGCGAAGGCTGACTGGGCCGAGCTGCTGGCCTCCAGCAGGGAGCCCGCTTCGGCGCCGTAGACCACCGGACCGGGGGCGAAGAGTTCGGCGAGTTTCAGGTACGCGGTCTCCCGGTCGTGGACCCCGCCGAGGATGAGGATGAGCCGGTCGCCCTGGATTCCGACGAGGGCGTCTTCGGCAAAACGCCCGGCCGTGCGGCGCAGTTCGCTGACGTAGCTGGCATTCGGTTCGGACGGGGTATTGCCCACCATGACGGTGAAGCGCTCCTGCGCCTTCCAGCCCAGGGCAGCAATCCGGGACCGCAGGGCATCGGTGTTTTCGCCGCGCAGGATGGCGTCCACAATGAGCGCTTCCAGCCGGGTGTCCCACGATCCGCGGGTTTCGGCAGCGCGGGCGTAGACATCGGCCGCCGCGAACGCCACCTCGCGGGAGTACCGCAGTACCGCCTCGCGCAGCGCGCCCTGGTCCGCCTCCGGGGCGATCACGGGCACCTGGTCCTCGACCACTTCCACCACGATCCGGATCAGCTGGAGAGCCTTTTGCAGGCTGATGGAGCGGGTGAGTTCGGTGGGCGCGGTGCCGAAAACGTCCGACAGGATCCACGACGGCGAGCTGGGCCGCTCGTACCACGTGACGAAGGCGGCGATGCCGTTCTGGGCCACCATGCCCAGGGCCGAGCGTTCGTCGGAGTTCAGCCGGCTGTACCACGGCAGGGACTTCTCCAGCTGGCGGAGCGTCGTCGTGGAGAGCTGGCCCACGCTTGCCCGCAGCTTCTTGAGCGTCTCGACCTTCTCCGGAGGCACCGCCCTCGAAGCGGGCTTGCGTTTTGCGGGAGTGGTGATCGGCTCGGCCATCCATCGAGCATACGGGGACTGCGGCCCAAGCTCCATTTGTGCAAAGGCTACAACGCGCCTTGTGCTGGATCACAGTGCCAGATCACAGGGCCTTAACGACGACGGCGGCCCCCGCCTTCCGGTGGGGACCGCCGTCGTACGGTGCTGGACTGACCCTAGGAGTCGCCGCCCGCGTTGCCGGTGGTGCCGGCGTTGACGTTATGCAGGCGGTACTTCTCGATGGCCTGGGCCGGAGCCTGGGCATCCACCTCGCCACGGCGGGCCAGCATCTGCAGGGAACGGACAACCACGGAGTGGATGTCGTTCTTGAAGAAGCGGCGCGCTGCGGCGCGGGTGTCGGAGAATCCGAAGCCGTCTGCCCCGAGCGAGGCGAACTCGTTCGGGATGAACTGCCGGATCTGGTCCGGCACGGCCTTCATGTAGTCGGTGACCGCCACAATCGGACCGGTGGCGCCGGCGAGCTGTTCGGTGACGAACGGGACGCGGGCGGGCTGGCCGGGGTTGAGGAAGGCTTCTTCCTCGGCGGCCATGGCGTCGCGGCGCAGCTCGCTCCAGGACGTCACGGACCACACATCGGCCGAGACGCCCCAGTCCTCGGCGAGGACCCGCTGGGCCTCGAGGGCCCAGGGAACAGACACGCCGGAGGCAAGGATCTGCGTGCGCGGGCCGTCGATCTTGGCCGGTGCCAGCAGGTAGATGCCCTTGATGATGCCCTCGACGTCCATTTCCGCCGGCGCTGCAGGCTGGGAGATCGGCTCGTTGTAGACGGTGATGTAGTACATCACGTTCCGCGACGGGTCGTTGTCCGCCAGGCCCGGACCATACATACGGTTGAGGCCGTCGCGCATGATCACGCCGATCTCGTAGCCGTATGCCGGGTCGTAGGTGACGACGGCCGGGTTGGTCGCGGCCAGGATGGGAGAGTGTCCGTCGGCGTGCTGCAGGCCTTCACCGGTGAGGGTGGTGCGGCCGGCGGTGGCGCCGATGATGAACCCGCGGGTCATCTGGTCCGCGGCGGCCCAGAACGAATCGCCGGTGCGCTGGAAACCGAACATCGAGTAGAACACGTAGATCGGGATCAGCGGCTCGCCGTGCGTGGCGTAGGACGTGCCCGCGGCGGTGAAGGCCGCCACCGAGCCGGCCTCGTTGATGCCGGCGTGCACGATCTGGCCGGAGATGGACTCCTTGTACGCCAGGACGAGCTCGCGGTCCACGGACAGGTAGTTCTGGCCGTTGGGGTTGTAGATCTTGGCCGTCGGGAAGAACGCGTCCATGCCGAACGTGCGGGCCTCGTCCGGGATGATCGGAACGATCCGCTGGCCGAACTCCTTGTCCCGCATGAGGTCCTTGAGCAGGCGGACGAAGGCCATGGTGGTGGCTGCCAGCTGCTTGCCGGAGCCGCGGTTGGCGACTTCGTAGACCTTGTCCTCCGGGAGGGTGACCTCACTGTGCTTGGAGCGGCGTTCGGGGACGAATCCGCCGAGGGAACGGCGGCGTTCCATGAGGTACTGGATCTCGGGGGAGTCCATGCCGGGGTGGTAGTACGGGGGGCGGTAGAGGTCCGCTTCGAGCTGGTCGTCCGTGATGGGAATGCGCAGGTGGTCGCGGAAGGCTTTCAGGTCCGCGAGGGTGAGCTTCTTCATCTGGTGGGTCGCGTTGCGGCCCTCGAAGTGGGTGCCCAGGCCGTAGCCCTTGACGGTGTGGGCGAGGATGACCGTGGGCTTGCCCTTGAACTCGGTCGCGGCTTTGTATGCGGCGTAGACCTTGTTGTAGTCGTGGCCGCCGCGCTTGAGGTTCCAGATCTGGTCGTCGGTGAGGTCCTGGACCATTTCCTTGGTCTGTGGGGTCTGCCCGAAGAAGTGCTCGCGGACGAACGCGCCGGACTCGGCCTTGTAGGTCTGGTAGTCGCCGTCGACGGTTTCGTTCATGATCTTGACGAGTGAGCCGCCCTCGTCCTTGGCCAGCAGGTCATCCCACTCCCGGCCCCAGACGACCTTGATGACGTTCCAGCCCGCGCCGCGGAAGAACGCCTCAAGTTCCTGCATGATCTTGCCATTGCCGCGGACGGGTCCGTCAAGGCGCTGGAGGTTGCAGTTGATCACGAAGTTGAGGTTGTCCAGCTTGTCGTTTGCGGCGAGCTGGAGCAGGCCGCGGGACTCGGGCTCGTCCATTTCGCCGTCGCCCAGGAACGCCCAGACCTGCTGGTCGGACGTGTCCTTGATGCCGCGGTTGTGCAGGTAGCGGTTGGACTGTGCCTGGTAGATCGCGTTCATCGGCCCGATGCCCATCGAGACCGTGGGGAATTCCCAGAACTCCGGCATCAGCCGCGGGTGCGGGTAGGAGGACAGTGCGTGGCCCTCCTTGGACTTTTCCTGCCGGAACCCGTCCAGGTCCTCCTCGGAGAGCCGGCCTTCCATGAAGGCCCGGGCGTACATGCCGGGGGAGGCGTGGCCCTGGAAGAAGACCTGGTCGCCGCCGCCGGGGTGGTCCTTGCCGCGGAAGAAGTGGTTGAAACCGACCTCGTAGAGCGTTGCGGCACCGGCGTAGGTGGAGATGTGTCCGCCGACGCCGATATCGGCCCGCTGCGCCCGGTGCACCATGACCGCGGCGTTCCAGCGCAGCCACGCCCGGTACTTGCGCTCAATCTCCTCGTCGCCGGGGAATGGTGCTTCCTGGTCCACCGGGATCGTGTTGACGTAGTCCGTGGTGGTGACCATCGGAACACCCACGCTCTGCGCGCCGGCCCGCTGAAGCAGGCTGCGCATTATGTACTGGGCACGCTCAGTGCCCTGTTCCTGAATCAGCGTATCCAGGGACTCCAGCCACTCGGCGGTCTCTTCCGGATCACGATCAGGCAGCTGGTTAGTCAACCCGCTGAGGATATGGGAGGTCTCTTCTCCTGCAGCCACGTCCAACCTCTCTTTGAGCGCATTCATCGGCGCCCTCAGCTCCGGCAGGGTAACTGCCTGGCGTGAACGCGACGTGTGCGACATATCGGTTACAACTGCCCGGTCATGTGCGCCGGGCAAGGTCCAATCACAACTATGCCCGCCTTCGTCAGCGGGGCGTCCGCCCTCGCAGGCGTAGTCGTCATCAGCCACTCTAGCTGTGACGGCTCGGGGATGCGTAGCTCCCGCCTGGGGTCCGGGTTGTATTTGACCGGCATACTGGTTGTGTGACGACGTGCCGCCTGGCGGCGCCCGAAACCCCGTGTGTGACGCAGAATATGGCGGATCGCGGGGCCAACAGCTTGAAGCGCAGGCGCAAAGGGTGTTGGCTTGGAGTAATGGAAATCACTAGAGCTATTGAAAACACCAAGCATAGGAGCAACACGTGAGCGAGGCCGACGCCGCCACTTCGGTAAATGTGGCGGAAAAACTGGGTTTCAAAACCGGGGACCTGATTCAGGAATTCGGTTATGACGATGATGTCGACTTCGATTTGCGCGACGACATCGAAGATCTCACCGGCTCGGAACTCTTCGATGAGGACGATCACGAAGTCGTCGATGCCGTGATTCTTTGGTGGCGGTCCGACGACGGCGACCTCGTGGACACTCTGGTCGGCTCGCGGACCACCCTGACCGAGGGCGGCGTCGTCTGGGTGCTGACCCCGAAGTCCGGCCGCGTGGGCTACGTTTCGCCGGCCGACATCCAGGATGCCGCCCCCACCGCCGGCCTGCACTACACCACCTCCGCGGGCGTCTCCAAGGACTGGAGCGCCACCCGTCTGGTCACACGGAAGAACAAGTGACCCAAACCGGAGCGGTTGGCACCATAGCGGAACAGGGACGTGAAGCTCGGGGTGTACCCGCCGTCGGCGAGGCAGCCCCTGACTTCGAGCTGCTGAACCAGTTCGGCGAACCCGTGAGGCTCGCGGAACTTCGCGGCCGCAACGTCGTCCTCGTGTTCTTCCCGTTCGCTTTCTCCGGCATCTGCACGGGGGAGCTGTGCGAAATCCGGGACAACCTGGCGCTGTTCGAGGACGCCGATACCACCGTCCTGGGGATTTCCGTGGACAGCAAGTTCGCCCAGCGGGCCTACGCGGAGAAGGAAGGTTACGCCTTCGACCTGCTGGCGGATTTCTGGCCGCATGGGGCCGTGGCAGGGCGGTACGGCGTTTTTGACCCCGACAGCGGGATGGCCAAGCGCGGCACCTTCATCATCGACGCGAGCGGAATCGTGCGCTATGTGGTGGTGAATCCCCGCGGCCAGGCCCGGGATTTCGCCGACTACCGCGCCGCCCTGGCGGGACTCGTCGGGAACTGACGCAGTGCGGACGCGGCGGCCCGGGATCGGCATGACTGGATTTGCCAGCCTGCCCCCGGTCCCCGCCGCCGTACCGGCCCGTGACGAGCTTGAGGTCCTGCAGGAAATCCACCGCCTCCTCGCGGGCGAGCGCTTCGCGCTGCTGACCGGTGCCGGGCTGAGTACGGATTCCGGCATCCCCGATTACCGCGGACCGGGCGCCGCACCGCGTGCCCCCATGACCTACCAGGAATTCATCGGCGAAGCGGACAACCGGCGCCGCTACTGGGCCCGCAACCACATCGGCTGGTCCCATCTGCGCCGGGCCGACCCCAATGACGGCCACGCCGCCGTCGCCCGGATGGAACACCGCGGTCTGCTCACGGGACTCATCACCCAGAACGTGGACCGGCTCCATGAGGACGCCGGCAGCGTCAACGTGGTGGACCTGCACGGCCGGTTCGACCAGGTGGTCTGCCTTGCCTGCCACCGGCGTTACAGCCGAACAATGCTGGCGGGAGTGCTGACGGAACTCAACCCCGGCTTCCTGGAGCGGGCACAGGCCGCCGGGGCGGTCGAAATGGCCCCGGACGCCGACGCCACAGTCGAGGACGCCGATCTGATCGAGAGTTTTGTCGTGGCCCACTGCCCGGCCTGCGGCGGCACACTCAAACCCGACTTCGTCTACTTCGGCGAGAACGTCCCCAAGGACCGGGTCGAACGCTCCTATGCCATGGTGGACGAGGCCGCTGCCCTCCTGGTCGCCGGCTCCTCGCTGACGGTAATGAGCGGGCTGCGGTTTGCCCGGCACGCTGCCAAGCACGGAAAGCCCGTTGTCATCATCAACCGGGGCCAGACCCGCGGGGATGACCTCGCCACCATCAAGCTCGACGCCGGTGTCAGCGAAGCGCTCACCTGGCTCGCTGCCGAACTCCCGCCGCTTTGAGAGGCGACAGGTCCGATTGGCGCTCCGCCGGGTTCATCCGGTACAGTGACTGTTCGTTGGTTGAAGCGTGGAAGCGCGGAATCAGCGGTTTGGGTCTTTAGCTCAGCTGGTAGAGCGCCACGTTTACACCGTGGATGTCATCGGTTCGATCCCGGTAGGACCCACCAGCAAAACCCCGTCAGTGCAGGCCCAAAGGCAGCATGGCGGGGTTTTTTGTTTTCTCGGAACGGGATGGTCAGACAACCGGGGAACACGCTTATAGGACAAAACGTGGGTCAATCCCCGGCGTGCCGGTCGCGTCCTGCCTGGACCCTAAGCAAGCGGACTCGGGCGCGCCCCTGGTTTCGCCCGTCATGGGCGGTCCTGGGGCACTTTGACACGGACACGCCGCAAACACCGGACCTTAAGGGCCGGAATCGTGTTCAAAGGCGCCCCGGACGGCGAATGGCGCCGTCCGGAGTTCACCCAGGCACCGGCACCGGCTGGGCCGCAACGGTCTGCCCGTTTCGGCCCAGCGTCCGGCCGCACACCAGGCATTCCAGAGATAAACAAGCACCCCAGCCACCCTAAGCTTTCAAAGCCTAGCTACCCCGGATCTCCCCCCGCCGCCACTGGGAAGCAGGCACATTCCATACACACGGTTTGTCCTAATAGACCTCGCTTAGAAGTGTCAGACCCCCAAAGTAGTGTGGGTTTATGGAAACCGTCAGGGATTTCATTGCTTTTCAGGACACAGACCGGGGCGTTGCTCCGGCCCGGCGGTCCGGTCTGGATGATGCCCTGGCCACGCTCCGGGAGGTGGCTTTGACGGCGGCCGGGGATGCGGCGTTGCGGGGCTTCCAGGAGGCGTCGGAGTTCGCCGGCACCGTGGAGGAGTTCTCGCGGATCGCGGAGTATCTGCAGCTCGTCGCGGCCGGCGCCGTGGACCGGACCCGGAAGCAGGCCGCGGCCGCCGGCCCGAAGGCGGGCACGTCGTGGTCCACGGGTTGGCGGGAGACCCCCGGCGGCACTGACGACCCGGCCGCCGCGGATGAGCCTGCTGATGCTGGTGCTGTTGATGACGGGTACCGGAACACTACGGAGTTCCTGCGGGCGCGGCTGCGGATCGGCTCCGCGGAGGCCCGGCGCCGGTTGTCCCTCGCCGACAGTCTGCTGCCCCGCCGGGGATTCACCGGAGAAGACTTGCCTGCCGTGCACGGGGAGCTGGGGGCCGCCGTCGCTTCCGGCGCGGTCGGGTCCCGGCCCGCGACCATCATCAGCCTCGCCCTGGACCGTGTCCGGCACGTCTGCGACGCCGAGACCGCCGCCCGGATGGAACACGCCCTGACCCGCACGGCCGCGGAGAACGACCCGGACTTCCTGGCCCGGGTGGCCCGGAGCTGGGCAGACGCGATCGACCAGGACGGGGCCGAGCCCTCCGAAGAACTCCTGCGCCAGCTCCAGGGCGCGTTCCTCCGCAAGCCCCGGCACGGACTCCAGCACCTGGAGATCTTCGCGACCGCCGAACAGTTCGAACATCTCCTCACCGTGATGAACACCGCCACCAACCCCCGCACGCAGGCCCCGGAGCCCGGGGTGGACGCTGCCGCCAGCCCTGATTCCGCAGCGGACGGTTCCGCGGCGGGCATGGACGTCCCGCTGGACCTGCGCTCCCGGCCGCAGAAACTCCTCGACGGCCTCGTCGGTGCCTGCAAAGTTGCCCTCGCCGCCGGGACCCTGCCCGTTACGGGAGGGCTGC